>JAYUFH010000302.1:0-11520 GCA_043738765.1 Pseudomonadota bacterium
CGCGGGCACGAACTACGGCGGCACTGACCTGCTTGGGTGCCGTGCCGCCCACGTGATTACGTGCTGCCACCGATCCTTCGACGGTCAAAATGGTAAAAACGTCCTGCTCGATAACCTTGGAAAAAACACGCAACTCCTCCAGGCGCATACTCGCCAGGTCGCGTCCTTGCTCAATACCGTATCGCACCGCCTTGCCCACCACCTCGTGCGCGTCACGAAACGGTACACCTTTGCCCACGAGATAATCCGCCAGGTCGGTAGCGGTGGAAAATCCGCGCGCCGCGGCGCGTGCCATGTTTTCTTTCTTCAGCTGCATGGCGGGCAACATGTCGCCATAGACCTTGAGACAGCCCAATACCGTGTCGATGGTATCGAACAATGGCTCCTTGTCCTCCTGGTTATCCTTGTTATAGGCCAATGGCTGCGCCTTCATGAGCGTCAATAACGCCACCAGGTGGCCATTCACGCGGCCGGTCTTGCCACGCACGAGCTCGGGCACATCCGGATTCTTTTTCTGCGGCATGATGGACGAGCCGGTGCAAAAGGCATCCGACAGCTCGATAAAATCAAACTGGCTGGAGGACCACAAGATCAGCTCTTCGGAGAAGCGCGACATATGCGTCATGAGCAGCGCCGCCGCCGCGACATATTCAATGGCGAAGTCACGGTCCGACACCGCATCCAGCGAATTCTCCGCCGGCGCGTCGAAGCCCAGCACGCGTGCGGTGTAGGCGCGGTCGATGGGATAGCTGGTACCGGCCAAGGCCGCCGAACCCAAGGGCATTATATTCACGCGCTTGCGGCTATCCATAAACCGTTCACGGTCGCGTTGCAGCATTTCAAACCACGCCAGCATGTGATGACCGAACGTCACCGGCTGTGCCACCTGCAGATGGGTGAAACCGGGCAGCACCGTCGCCGCCTCGCGCTCGGCGATATCGAGGAGTACGTTCTGGAGTTTGCGCAGCGCGGTGCACGTGGCATCGATGGCATCGCGCAGATACAGGCGCATGTCCGTGGCCACCTGGTCGTTACGCGAGCGCCCGGTATGCAGCTTCTTGCCGGCATCGCCGATGCGCGCGATCAGGCGCGCTTCGATGTTCATGTGTACATCCTCTAAGGCGATACTCCAGGGGAACTCCCCCGCCATGATCTCGGCCTCGATTTCCGTCAGCCCCTTAACAATGACGTCGCACTCCTGCGCGCTCAACACACCGACATGCGCCAGCATCTGCGCGTGCGCGATGGAACCGGCGATATCGTGACGATAAAGACGCTGATCGAACGTCACCGACGCGGTAAAGGCCTCAACAAAGGCGTCCGTGGGTTCTGTAAAACGTCCGTTCCAGGGTTTTTCTTTAGCCATGACTCTCGATCAGTTTGCAGTTGTGTTTATCAATAATTGTTTGTTAAAGGTCGGGTAAGCAGGTTCCTGAACTGCGGTTTTCTGTGGTTAACCGGTCTTCCGCCTTCTGTCCGTATGTCGAATCCGGCTGTCGGTAAACAGTGTGGCTTCTGGCTGTTATACGCTATTTTTAGCACGTAGGTTGTGTTCGCAGTATGCCCGCCCAGTGAGCGATTAGCGCGGATGAGCATTCCCTGGTTCGGACTCTCCTTTGTGCACCCCCACCCCGAATGCCGAACCAGGTGTTACGACCCCCGTCTCTACGGGGGTCTTTTTTTTCGGGCGCGAATAGCGCGCCGATACTGACAATCCGGTGCAGGCCGGGTACCGATACAATGAGACCACCCGTCGCACAACGAGTGAATATACTGGCTTTCATCGGGTAAAAACAGAGCAATAATAGGGCATTATTCTTGCATAGCGCGCGACCTTTAAGGTTAAATCCCAATATCAGTCATAATCTGCCCCTATCCGGCGAAGTGCCCAGATGCCTAGTCATGGGAACGCGATAGATCCCGACTTACAATGGCTCTTAGGCAGGGCACTGCACGCTATCATGGCTCTTAGGCAGGGCACTGCACATTAACCTGGACCGACCCATGCTCCGTCAACGTCAGAAACAGGTACTCCATGTCCAAGCCCAATAATCCGGGCCAGCATTTTTTCCCCGACTTCGGTTCCTTCAGCATTGCACTGCGGATCATCTTCATCGCTGTCATCATCGCCGCCATCATCACTATCGGCAGAAATGAGGTGTTTGACGAAACCGCCTGGCAGGAATTGAATTTGCTGACGGCCTTCGCCCTCATTCTGTCGTTCATCAGCGTGGTCGTGCTCAAAATGGCGTCACCGCTCATTCGACGGCTGTCGGAAACAGGCGCCTCCGTGCTGGTGGTGGTCCTGCTGTTGGGTGTCATCGCCTTGGGCACAGAGCTGATGGTTTTCGCGCTGTACGACCTTAGCCTTACCAGTGAACGCTGGCCCCCGTGGCACATGTCCCTGCTGGTTCGGAGCCTCATTGTCGGCGCCATCATCAGCGTGCTCGGGCTGCGCTTCCTCATCGTGTCACACCGCGCCGAGTTGGATGCCAAATCCAAACAGGAGGCGCGCATGCAGGCGCTGCAATCGCGCATCCGTCCGCATTTCCTGTTCAACAGCATGAACAGCATCGCCAGCCTGATGCGCAGCGATCCGGCGCGCGCCGAAGCCGCGCTGCAGGATCTGGCGGATTTGTTTCGCGTACTGCTGGCTGATGCGCGCAATCTGGTGCCGATTTCGGCGGAACGCGAAATCTCCCGTCAGTATCTCGAAATCGAAAAGCTACGTCTGGGAGACCGCCTCAAAATAACCTGGAACGTCAACAACGTACCACGCAGCGCCATGGTGCCCGCACTCACCCTGCAGCCGCTGCTGGAGAATGCCATCTACCACGGCATCGAGCCGCGCTTCAGCGGCGGAACGCTCAAAATCGAATTGTGGGGGGAAAACGATACGCTGAATGTCCTGATCAGCAACCCGCTGCCGGAAGTGCGCAAACATTCCCACGGCAAGGGTAACAAGCTGGCTCAGGAAAACATCCAGCAACGTCTTGCAACGCACTTTGGAAATGCCGCCAGCATGCAGACCTTCGAGGAAGGCAATCAATACCATGTAAAACTAAAGATGCCGATACTTCGAGGCTAAACCATGCAGCTAGACAAATACCCTATCACTACCGTCCTCAAACGCCTGACAGCGCAAGTTGACGTATTGCTCACTCGAATCGAGAGTCGGATTACGGGAAAACTTGTCGCGCACGACAATGCCGTTTCCGACCCGGAAGACAGCGGGTTTCTACCCAACTTCTGCAACGGCTGGACGATATTCAATGTCGCCGTCATCGCCGAGATGCTGGCGATAGTGATTGCGCTGGTGTCACCACAGATGCCGATCAGCCAGACCATGCTGGGCAACCTCTTCCTGATCTCGCTGTTTATACAATGGATCGCCCTGAGTAATGCCGCCGTTTTATGTCTTACACGCATGCAGCTCAACCGCCTGACGAACTTGCGCGCCATTGCAATGTCTTACTGCCTGATGTTATGTGTCACCTGGATAGTGGGGGAAGCGGCTCTCTGGGCGTTATGGCTGGCGCATGTAACCAACTCGCCCAATCCGGAGTGGAATGCGTATTTTCATCTACAGAATCTCTCGGTGGCGGCGATCGTCGATGCCCTGGCACTGCGTTATTTCTTTGCCCGGCACCAATTGAAGCAGCGCACCCAGTCGGAGACGCAGGCAAAGATACAGGCGTTGCGCACGCGCATCCGTCCTCACTTTCTGTTCAACACCATGAACATCATTGCCAGCCTGACGCGCAGTTCACCGGCACAGGCCGAGACGGCGATTGAGAATATGGCCGACCTGTTTCGCACCATGCTCTCCGATGAGGAAAATCTAGTGCCGGTCAAAAACGAAGTCGCCATCGCGCAAAAATACCTGGATATCGAAAGCCTGCGTCTGGATAACCGGCTCAACGTGGAGTGGGACATCGGCAAATTCCCGCGCAAGGCCGTCATGCCGGTATTGACCCTGCAACCGCTGCTGGAAAGCGCCATTCAACATGGCATCGAACCGCTGACGGAGGGTGGCAAGATACGCGTCAGATTGTGGGAGGAGGAAGGTAAAATCAATATCCATGTCACCGCACCCGCGCCTCGCGCCAAGACACGCACTCAACAACGCGACGCGCGCGACACCGACACGGCGCTGGACGATGTACGCCAACGACTGGAAAGTTATTACGGAAAGCTTGCAAAACTTGAAACCAACGAAGAGCAGGGGCAGCTGACAGTCTCGCTTAGCCTGCCGTTACGCGGAGAAAACCCATGAGAGTACTGATCATTGACGACGAAAAACTGGCACGCGACCGTTTGCGCGAGCTGTTGAACGAGATAGGCGGTCATACCATCGTCGGCGAGGCCATGAATGGCAACGAGGCGGTGGAAAGGACCATGGAACTTAACCCCGACGTGCTGCTGATGGACATCCGCATGCCGGGCATGGATGGCCTGGAGGCCGCCATGCACTTGATGGGCATGGAGAACCCGCCAAGCGTCATCTTCACCACCGCCTACGACCAGCATGCCCTGAACGCATTCGAAGTAAACGCTGTCGACTACCTGCTGAAACCGATCCGCAAGGACCGCCTGGCGAGCGCCTTGGAAAAGGCGCATAAACTTACCCTGAAACAACTGCGCGACATCAACGAAGCCCAGGACCAACCCAGTGCCCGCACCCACATCAGCGTGCACCTGCGCGGTAACATCCGGCTGGTGCCCATCCAGGACATCCTCTACTTCATGGCCGACAGCAAATACGTGACCGTGCGTACGCCGACGGAAGAGCACCTCATCGAGGACTCGCTGGTCAACCTGGAAAAGGAATTCGGCGAGAAAATGTTCCTGCGCATCCACCGCAACGCCCTGGTGGCGACGGGATTTATTAAAGGAATCGAAAAAAGCCCGTCCGGGACTTGGCAGGTCAGCCTCAAGGGCCTGGATAAAAAACTCGACGTGAGCCGCCGGCATGCCGCGTCGGTGCGGCGTTGGGCACGAACTTGAGCCTGTCTCCGCGATCAAGAAGTCTCAGGGGCGCTTGGCGCGCAGGCTGGCCAATGCGGCATCGATGGACTCATCCAGATAACCGCCGAAGAAATCCGGCGTGCTGAGTCCCACCAGCGCCGGCACCAGTTCCTTACCCGCGGGATCCATAAACATAATCTGCGGCGTCAGGGAAACGCTATAGCGGTGGGCGAAATCCGCGTGGCTGACCTGCTTGCCCCCGAAGTCACGCAGGGCGAGCCCACTTTCGACCTGCACCTCGCGTATAATTACCTTGCCGGCATAGTCGCCGCCGGTATACATGGGCTCAAGGTACAGCGAACGCATCAGCTCACAGTAATGGCAGGATTTAGCGGAGAAAAACACCAGTACCGGCAGACGCCCCTCCTGTGCCAAGTGCCCATCCCCCTGCAGGTCCGCCGCCACGGGCAGGCCTGCGGCGGACACGCCTTGGGCCAGCAAAACCGCCGTCAACAAACCACTCGCCATCGATATCCATCGTTTCATTTCGTTTTGCTCAACGCTCGCCGTTCAATGGTCCAGGATGATTCCCCGGACGATTTGAATTAGGATAGACCAAATTAAGGCTCAGCCCCCCAATTCACGCTAATTCTTAGGTCCAATCGGTTGAAAACCATACGCATCGGCACCCGCAAAAGCCCGCTGGCCCTGTGGCAAGCTGAATTCGTACGCGCTCGCTTGTTGCAGGCGTTTCCCGCCCTCCAGGTCGAACTGGTGAAAATGACGACCCAGGGGGACATCATCCTCGACACCCCTTTGGCCAAAGTGGGCGGCAAGGGGCTGTTCGTCAAAGAGCTGGAGCAGGCACTATTGGATAGACGTGTAGACCTGGCGGTTCATTCCATAAAAGATGTGCCAGTCAGCCTGCCGGAGGGCCTGCACATGCCCGTCATCTGTGAACGCGAGGATCCGCGGGACGCCTTCGTGTCCAATACCCATGCCCGGTTGGCGGATCTCGCCCCCGGCGCGCGCGTCGGCACCTCCAGTCTGCGCCGCCAGTGTCAGTTGCGCGCCTATTACCCCGGACTGCGGATCATCGACCTGCGAGGCAACGTCAACACCCGTCTGGCCAAACTCGATGCCGGGGACTACGACGCCATTATCCTGGCCGTCGCGGGGCTCAAACGTCTCGGTTTCGGCGAACGCATACGCGTTGCCCTCGAGGCGGAAGACAGCCTGCCCGCGGTGGGACAAGGCGCGGTCGGCATCGAATGCCGCGTGCAGGATGCGGAGACCAACCGGCTCATCGCGTCGTTGAACCATGCCCCCACGGCGCTGCGCGTGCGCGCCGAGCGCGCCATGAATCACCGTCTCGAAGGCGGTTGCCAGGTGCCCATCGGCGGTTATGCCACGCTGCATGGGACAGATATGCACCTACGCGGCCTGGTGGGCAATCCCGACGGCAGTCACATCATCCGCGCCGACATCCGCGGACCCGCGGAACAGGCGGAACAACTGGGCGTTGCCCTGGCGGACGAACTGCTGGCGCGCGGCGCGCGCGCAATCCTGAACAACGTCTACGGTCGTGGCTGAAACCGCCGATCTCAACGGCGTGTGTGTCTTGGTGACCCGACCCGCGCCCCAGGCCGTCCCGCTTGCCCAACTCATCCAGCAGGCCGGTGGTGTGGCCCGGCTGTTTCCAGTGGTGGAAATTATCGACCCCGAGGACAACTGCCCCCTGTATCGCATCGTCGATCGCCTGGACCACATCGACCTTGCCATCTTCATCAGCCCGAACGCCGTCATCCGGGCCATGCGACTCATCCTGTCGCGTGGCACGCTACCCGTCAATCTGCAGCTCGCCTGCGTCGGTCGTGGTAGCGCACGGGAACTGCATCAGCTGGGTTACACTGATGTTATTGCGCCGCTGGATCGCGCCAACAGCGAGGCGCTGCTGGCCCTGCCGGCGATGCAGCCAGTGGCGGGCAAAAAAATAGTCATCTTCCGCGGTGACGGCGGGCGCGAAATGCTCGGCGCTACTCTGAGCGCGCGTGGCGCCTCGGTGGAGTACGTGGAGTGCTACCGCCGGGTCCGGCCTGAGGTCGATGCCACGCCGCTGATCCACGACTGGCGCCAGGGCGGTGTCGATATTGTCAGCATAACCAGTACCCAGGGCTTGAAGAATCTGTACGCGATGCTCGCCGATGCCGGCCGGCCAAGCCTGCTCAACACCCCTATCGTCGTGTTGAGCGAGCGCACCGCGCGCACCTGCCGCGAACTCGGTTTCACCACCGAACCCATGGTGACAGCGGACGCCAGCGACGCGGCCATCCTGCAGACCATCCAGGCATGGCGGGCGCGGCAAAATTCCCTATAATCATGCTTTCCAGGCCCGTCAGGCCGTACACGGGTTGTGTACCACAATGCAGCAGAACACAGGCCACTCAGTCATGATCGACGAAGACCGCGAGAACTCCAAAGCCAGCAAGCCGTCACAGAATGCCGCACCCGGTACGCGCAAATCCGCGCGCGGCGGCACCTCGCTTGCCAGCGGACTGGCATTGATACTGTCTGTAGTCGCCCTACTGGCCAGCGCCTACCTCGGTTACACCTTCATCGAAAAACGCGGCATCTACCGCGCCGATATGTTCAGCCGCCTGGATAAGCTGGAGGATGCCAGCGCACACCAGCAAGCCAGCCTAGCGCAGCACGCACAGCAACTGGCAACACTGACAGAAACCCAGGACACCTTGCAAACCGGCATGGGCAAAATATTGAACGATTTCGGCAAGGGCCGCGGCGACTGGCTCCTGGCGGAGACCGAACAGCTGATGCTGATCGCCAATCACCGCTTGCAACTGGCGCACGATACCCATCTGGCGCTGGAGGCCCTGCGCGCCGCCGACCGTCAGCTGCACCAGCTGGCCAATCCGCGCTACCTGCCGGTACGCAAGCTGGTATCCGAGGAAATCGCGCAACTGGAGTCCCTGGAGACTATCGATATTTCCGGCATGTCGTTGCGCCTGGGCAGTTTGGGCGCACGCATCGACCAGCTACCCTTTAACACGGATACCAAATTTTCCACCGAGGAACGCGCGCGCACCCATCAAACGCCGGAGAAAAAATCGACGACGCGCGAAATATGGTCCGACATCACGAGCCTCATCCGCATACGCCGCGGCGGTGACATCCGCAAACCATTGCTGCCACCCGAACAGCAATACTTCCTACGCGAAAACCTGCGCCTGATGCTGTTCGGTGCACAGGCCGCTCTGCTGCAGGGCGATACCGCCACCTTCGAACAAAACATCAAGATCGCCAGCGATTGGATCCGGGATTATTACAACACCAGCGCCTCGCCGGTGCGCGCCGTACTGACCGAACTCGACCAGATGCAGAAGAAGCACCTCAGCACCCGGCTGCCCGACATCTCCGAGTCGCTCAATCTGCTGCGCAAGCTCAGCGGCAAAAAGGCTGAATCATGAAGCTTCTCATCTTCATTATCCTGGTGCTGTTCGGCGCGGTTTCCCTGGGGCTGATCGCCATGGAAAACCCGGGCTATGTGCTGATCGCGCGCGAACCGTGGAGCATCGAGATGTCGCTCACGGTTTTTGTCATCCTGCAGCTGGTCGGTGGTGTCGCGCTGTATCTGTTGCTGCATTTGCTGGTGCGCCTGTGGAATACCCCGCGCGAAGTGGCGCGCTGGCGGATGGGACGACGCACCCAACGCGCTCGCGCCACCCTGGTACAGGCAATGATCGCCCTGGCGGAAAACAACTGGCTGGAAGCGGAGAAGAACGCGCTCATCGAGGTGCATTCCGGTGAATTCCCCCAGGCCAACTACCTGCTCGCCGCCTATGCCGCGCAGAAGCATGGCGATCACGAAAAACGCGACGAGTATCTGGCGCTGGCCCACCAGAACGCGCCACAAGACTCCCTCGCCATCGGCATGGCGCAGGCGCAGCTGCAGATCATCGCCCAGCAATACGAGCAGGCGTTGGCGACGTTGAGTCAACTGCGAATTCACGACCCCAAGCACGGCCATGTACTCGGCCTGCTGGCACAGGTCTATCGCGAACTACGTGACTGGGACAGCCTAGCAAAAATTATCCCCGAATTGAAAAAACGCAAGGCGCTGCCAGTCGGCGACATCGGCGCCCTCGAACTCGAGACCCGCCGCCAGCTGCTGATGCTGCCGCTGCCAAGCGGAGCATCCGGGATACTCAAGAAGTCTTGGAACGCGGTGCCGCAATACTTGCGTCAACACCCGCAATTGGTGGCGATCTATGCGCAACACCTGATCGATCAGGGCGAGGCGGAGGAATGCGAGACACTGTTAGCGTCGACCATCGAACACAACTGGGACGAAACCCTGGTGCGTCTTTATGGGCTGGTACAGGGACACGATCCCTCGGCGCAAATGGACACCGCCCTGGAATGGCTCAACCGCCAGCACGACGACGCCAGCGTGCTTCTAACGCTGGGGCGTCTCGCCCTGCGCTGCAAAATGCCGGGAAAGGCACGCGAATACCTGGAAAAAGCCGTTGATTTGAACGGCCCGCTGGAGGCCTATCATGAACTTGGCAAACTGCTGGACCAGGCCGGCGAGCACACACAGGCCATGGCCTTGTACCACCGCGCCATGGAACGCTGCACCAAAGAACTGCGCGCGGCCGCGCGCAGTGCAGCCACGCCGGCACACACCCGCCTTGGCAAAACACCGGCCACCGCGGACTACGGTTACTAAACCTGCCGTCAGTGTCGCGATTTCTTCGGCGTCAACGGATATATCCTGTCGCCGGCGGGTGCCTGCAGTTCCGGCTGCAACGTGACGTGTTCGATGGCGTACTCCCGATGCAACAGCCCCTGCATCGCCGCCAGCACCGTCGGCCAATGAGTCATGTCACTCAATACCACATGTGCCGACAACGCCGGCGTGCCGGAGGACAATGTCCAGATATGCAGGTCGTGCACCGACACCACTTGTGTCACCCGCGCCAAGCTGCGTCCAACGCTGTTTAAGTCCAGACCCAGGGGCACGCCCTCCATCAGTACATGCATGGTCTCGCGCAGTAAACGCAGCGTCGAATAGAGGATCAGGGCACAGATCAACAACGATAGTATGGGATCGATCGTGGTCCAACCGGTCAAGAACACCACGGCACCGGCGACAAGTGCTGCGACGGAGCCCAGCAGATCACCCATCACATGCAACAGCGCCGCGCGCACATTGATGTTGTCACCCCCCCGATGCAGGATCAGCGCCGCTGCGATATTGATGGCGAGACCCACCAGGGCCACCCCCATGACCGTCATCCCCTGCACCGGCTGCGGCGTGCGAAAACGCGCGATCGCCTCCACCACAATACCGATCACTACCACCAACATCAGGATACCATTGAGCAGGGCGGCGATAACCTCGGCCCGCGCCAACCCGTAGGAATGCCGCGCTGACGGCGGTTTACGACCGAACCAGGCGGCCAGCGCCGCCATGGCCAGGGCCACCGCATCGGAGAACATGTGTCCGGCATCACCCACCAGGGCCAGCGATCCGGCCCGCCAACCTGCGTAGGCCTCGACAAAAGCAAATAACAAAGTGAGTGCCAACACCCAGCCCAATGCGCTGCCCCCTGACCCGTGGGCAGCATGCACAGGGTGCGCATGCTGATCGTCGTGCTGATGGTTATGTTTCATTTCCTGATTCCGTTTGTGGCGTATTAACGGCGATAGGCATCACCGAGCGTGGCAACTGTTATTTTCATCTCCCCGCAGCAAGGCCGGGTCGAAAGTATTATTTGGCGTGCGCGGGCTTGGCTCCCGCTCCAATCTAAAGCGGTGGCAAGCCACCGCACGCCAAACGAAACCGCCCTATCCTCGATACCTGTGGTGCGCCAGGTCTGTTCGAGTGTAGGGTGAACATCGCCCACCACACGCACTCCGTCAGGCATCCCGTGGTGGGCGATGCCCACCCTAACGTCCCTATTTTGCAAGCGTTCCCTGACAGACACAGGCACTCACTGACCGGTGGCGGGCGGGTTGGTCGCCGCATCCACTGTTTGACGCAGATGTTCCGCGCTCTCCTGCACCTTGGCATCCACCGCACGCGCCTTCTTCAAGGCATCCACCTGGCCATCAAAAACGGTTTTGGCGGGCGGCTGATTGTCACTGCAGGCGACCAGCAATAGGCTGCTGAGCACCAGCCCAAGTAATGCTTTCATGATATTTCTCCTCCTCGGTACGGGATCGGTGACCCGATGTCGCACGGTCCACCGCCTATCATCCCCCGGGTCATGTCAAAAAACCAGAAGGCGAGATGCACAAACTAGTGTAGTGCTTCGCGCTTTCTGGAGTTTCATGCCTGCCATCAAACTCCGTCGTTGCTCAACACCCAGGGTTGTAGGGTGGGCGACCGCCAGGCGAGCCCATGGATGGGCGAGGTAGAGCGCTGTCGGGAACAGGAGCCGAGATGGCGGAAGTACTGGAAACGCAGGAGCTGTTTCCAGTGCGTCGCCCACCGGACAGGGCGCCGGGTAACACGCTGGTGGGCGATGC
>JAYUFH010000303.1:0-1609 GCA_043738765.1 Pseudomonadota bacterium
GTCCGGGGCACGCGCGGGATTTGCAACGCCTATCGGTCGCTCCGGTAGGCCGGAGGAGGTCGCGAGCTGCGTAGCGTATCTGTGTTCGCCCGACGCATCCTACCTGACTGGGCAACTCATCGTCATCGATGGCGGCAACAGCGTCGTGGAGGACAAGGGTCATTGAGCGCTTGCCGCGGCCGCATCGCTAGATGCCGTATGTGAAAAAGTTACGCAGCCAGGGTGCCAGGACCGAGTAATCGCCGCATCGGGTTGCAGTGGAGAAATACATTTTTGGGAACGACAGCGAAGCCCAATACAGGGGCTCCTCACTCCCTATTGCCGTGGGCCACCAAGTAGAGGAGCGAGCCACTAGCGGTTGCATCTACCGCCCCCCGGTACGAGAATGTCTAATCACTCTCAAAAAGTTGTTTGAACAAGCGGCTCGGGGGTTGGCCATGCGAAACGAACTCGTTGTTTGCTGTTTTATGTTCTTGCTCGTGTCGGTGTCATCAGCGCAAGTTCCAACTGCTGACTTGCTCAAGCCACCCGCGGACGCCCGCCATTTGATCATTGAGTCGACCGGTGGCAAGCATGGTGACTCGTGGAGCTGGATCACGGCCGATGGCACCCGCATGGGTCGCGAGAGCATGAACCTGCGCGGCCAGATCTGGGAGGTGGACTACAGCGGAAAGCCTGGCGCCAACGGCATGCCGGCGGCGATGACGATCCGTGGTGTCACACCGCAAGGAGATGCGGGCGAGACCTTCAGCATCGAAGGAGGCACCGCAAGATGGCGAAGCCCTCTCGATTCCGGCAGCGCCACCTATACCGGCCACGCCTTCTACTCGTCGGTGGGTGGTCCGATGGACACCAACGCGTGATTCCTGGAACGCCTGCTCGCGAGCCCAGACAGGACGCTTGAACTTCTGCCCGGCGGAATGGCGCGGGCTTTCCAATTAGCTCATCTTGATGTTGGCAATGCCGAGACAGAAAAACAGACCATAAATCTGTGGGCAGTTACCGGAATTAACAATTCGCCGGTGCCAATGTGGGCTGATGCCAACGGCCGGTTCTTCGGCGTGACCTTTGGGGGCTTCGGCTGGCTTCTGGAGCCCTACGCCGAAGAGCAGAACCGAATGGATCTTGCGCAAACTGCCGCGCTCGCGACGCAGACGGCGAGCCTCGCCAAGTCTCTGGTTAAGGTGCCAGACCGGCCGGTCGCTTTTGTCGATGTGCGCATGTTTGACGCCGATGCCGTGCGGTTTCTGACCCGGCAAACGGTAGTCGTCAATAAAGGGCTGATCGTCGCTGCCGGCCCGTCCTCTCGCGTCAAGGTGCCGGCCGGCGCTCGGGTGATCAACGGGGGTGGCATGACGCTCGTTCCTGGCATGTGGGATTGCCACATGCACGTGGGTGATGATTACACCGGGCTGCAGGAACTATCCATGGGCGTAACCTCAGTACGCGATCCGGGCAACAACGATGCGCTGACCATCGATCGACGAACGCGGGCCAGCGCCGGCCAGCTACTGTTCCCGCACGTGTATCCATCGTCGCTGATTGATGGGAAAGGCCCCTACGCCGCACAGGTCGCTAACCTCGCGACCAGCGAGGCTGAAGCGATCGC
>JAYUFH010000304.1:0-11472 GCA_043738765.1 Pseudomonadota bacterium
ACGCGCAACATACCATTGACCGATTCCATGGCCACGGCCACTATGCCGCCGCGCGGCGAAAACTTCAGCGCATTGGACAATAAATGATTCAGTGTCTGCAACAGGCGCTCGCTGTCGGCATAGACCAACCCGCGCGGCGCAGTGTTGTTTAATTCGATACGCACGCCGGCGGTGGACGCCGCAGCGCGATTATCCTCCACCGCGCGCTCCAACAGTCGAGCCAGCCCGACCGGATGGAAATCGAGACGCATTCTGCCTGACTGGATGTCATCCATATCCAGGATGTTTCCGATCAGGCGTACCAAACGCTCCACGTTGTTACGCGTAATGGCGAGCAGCGATAGTCCGCGCTCCGACAGCTCGCCGGCGATGCCCTCGGACAGCAACCCGAGCGAACCCAGCACCGAGGTAAGTGGGGTACGCAGTTCATGATTCACCGTCGAGAGAAACTGATTCTTCATGCGGTCGACTTCGCGCCGTTCGCTGATGTCACGTACGATACCGATGAACAAATGCCGGCGCTCCAACCACATGTGACTGATGCCCAACTCCATGGGAAACGCGCTGCCGTCCTTGCGCTGACCGGTAATCTCCAACCCAAAACCGATCGCCTTGCCATTGCCCTGCCCGAGGTGCGCCCGCACATAGTCGTCATATTCGGCACGCTCGGCTTCCGGCATGAGGCTATTGAAGTGCCGACCGATCACTTCCTCAGCCTTGTAGCGGAAGATGCGCTCTGCCGCGGGATTCATCGATTCGAGCAACCCCTGGTCGCTGATCGTGACTATCCCGTCGGGCACGCTTTCGATCAGGGTGCGCATACGCACCTCGCTGTCGCGCAGCCCCTCCTCGACACGCGAGCGCTCGTCGATTTCGCGTTTGAGTTCCAAATTAAGCGTCTCGGTCGCTGCCTTGCCACGCGCCAGCACTTCGACCAGATCGCTGTTCACGAAGCGCAGCCTGAGGGAGGTCAGGGTGGTCTGGTACATACGGCGTGTGGTCAGCACCATGAGCGTCATGAACAGCAGCGACATACCACCCATGGCCATGTGCATGGCCTGACCTTCGACGAACAGGCGTGCCGATAGCGGTGCTAAGGTCAGTACGATGAACAGCAGGCCGACTTCCCACAGGGCGGAAAAACTCACCACCGCCCCGGCAGTCATGCCGGCAAGGATAAAGATGATAAAAATCTGGTGTGCCAACTCCGACGGAAACAAGAAAATCCCGGCCGAGCCCCACACCGCACCGGAGACAGTCGTCCCCAGGGTAAACAGCCTGGCCCAATAGGGCGCCTCGTCCGGGGCGGGGCGCGCCCGGCGGTAGGTGTAAACCAAGATGGAGCGCACGAGGGTGGTCACGCTGAGGATGGCGAACCAGGCGATGAGTATGCGCCTTTCAATCACGCCCCATTCGATAAACAGGAGGATCGCGGCATTGACCTGGCCGGCCAACATACCCATGGGCAAGGCGGCAAACAACAACTTGACCTGCTCATCCAGCAGTCGTTGCGGATCTACACGAGGAGAAACGTCCGTTGTCGTCATACACCCATTACTCCCGCCATGCCGGGCATGACGGTAATGTGCCCCTAATTTATGGGGCATCGCAAGTAATCAAACAAGTCTGACCCCAACCCTACGATGAAACACCGGCGGTGGCAACCGGTTTCACCGATAAGTAATTAATTATTCGATTTAGTATAGACGGATCCCAGGCGATTGCCCGGGACGTGGCGCTCAGGACCTCGGCGACTCAGGCTCAGACTATTTCTTTTTCGCGGCAGCGATGCGCATACGCAGGGCGTTGAGCTTGATAAAGCCCTCGGCGTCTTTCTGATTGTAGGCCCCGGCATCATCCTCGAAGGTGGCGATGCGGGTGTCGAACAGGCTGTCGGTGTCGGATTTTCGCCCGACCACGACTACATTGCCCTTGTAGAGCTTGAGTCGCACAACGCCGTTGACCGTCACCTGGGACGCATCGATCATGGTCTGCAGCAAACGTCGTTCCGGACTCCACCAATAACCGTTGTAGATCATGCTGGCGTAACGCGGCATGAGTTCATCCTTAAGGTGCGCCACCTCGCGGTCGAGGGTGATGGACTCGATGGCGCGATGGCCTTTAAGCATGATGGTGCCGCCCGGGGTTTCGTAGGCGCCGCGCGACTTCATCCCGACGTAGCGGTTCTCGACGATATCGGCGCGGCCGATGCCGTTGGCGCCGCCTATCTTATTGAGCGTGGCCAGGACCAAAGCGGGGCTCATGGCCTTGCCATCGATGGCGGTGATGTCGCCCTTCTCATACGTGAGTTCGAAATAGGTCGCCTTGTCCGGTGCCTTTTCCGGTGCCACCGTCCAGCGCCACATGTCCTCCTCCGGTTCGGCCCAGGGGTCCTCGAGGATGTCGCCTTCGTAGGAGATGTGCAGCAGGTTGGCGTCCATGGAATAGGGCGACTTCTTGCCACGCTTCATTTCCACCGGGATGCCGTGCTTCTCCGCATAGGCCAGGAGTTTCTCCCGCGAGGTCAGGTCCCACTCGCGCCATGGCGCGATGACGTGCACATCCGGTTTAAGCGCATAGGCGCCTAATTCGAAGCGCACCTGGTCGTTGCCCTTGCCGGTGGCGCCGTGGGCCACGGCATCGGCGCCGGTCAGGTTGACGATGTCGATCATGCGCTTGGCGATGAGCGGGCGCGCGATGGACGTGCCCAGCAGGTATTCACCTTCGTAGAGGGTGTTGGCGCGGAACATGGGGAAGACGAAATCGCGCACGAACTCTTCCTTGAGGTCGTCGATATGGATCTCCGTAACACCCATCTTCTGCGCCTTGGCGCGCGCCGGCTCCAGCTCCTCGCCCTGGCCGATGTCAGCGGTGAAGGTCACCACCTCGCAATCGTAGACATCCTGCAGCCACTTGAGGATGACCGAGGTATCGAGACCGCCGGAATAGGCGAGGACGACTTTATTGATCTTTGGCATGATGCAAACCTCAAGTGCTTGAACCGCCAACGTTGCCAAGATCGCATGATAAACTTGGCGCCCTGGCGGTTAAAAATAGTTACTTAGCCAACGTAGGGTGGGCATCGCCCACCGGCTGCGCTTCGTTCATGACCGCTGGTGGGCAATGCCCACCCTACGCCTGCTTCCCTGCGAAAAAATCCTGCTGGGTGCGCTTGGCGTCCAGGCGGTGAAAAATTATTTTTCCACCTTCGCCGAGCGCCGCAACCGCTGCAGCAATCGCCGCGCCATCTCGCCGAACATTTCCGTCTGGGTCGGATGCGGGTGGATGGCGTTGGCCACCTGATCCAGGGTCATGTCGCCGGCCACCATCATCACCGCCTCGCCGATCAGGGTATCGGCGTGGTCCGCGAGGAAATGCACACCGACGATACGGTGGCTGGCCTTGTCGGCGACGATCTTGATCATGCCGTCGGTCTCGTCGTTGATCATCGCCTTGGCGTCGAGGTTCATGGGCATCTTCACTTCCACCGCATCGATGCCCTTGGCCTTGGCCTGTTCCAGGGACAGACCCACGAACGCCGCCTGCGGCCGGGTGAAGATCACGCCGCAGTCCTTGTCCTGGTTGTACTCGGCAGGTTCGCCCAAAATGGTCATGGCGGCCACACGCCCCTGATGGCCGGCGGTGTGCGCCAGCATCAGACCACCGTTGACGTCACCCACGGCGAAGATGTTGGGTACATTGGTGCGGCACGATTTGTCCACAGTGATGACACCGCGTTCGTTACTGGTAACGCCGGCCTTGGCGAGCAGCAACGGCGCCGTCACCGGGCGCTTGCCCGTGGCGACGATGACGTAGTCGCACTTGAAGTTGACGTTCTTGCCGTCGGCGCCGCTATAGCTCAGCGTCATCATGCCCGGTTTACCGCTTATCTTGCTGATCTTGGCGTTGGACATCAGCTTTAAATTCTTCTGCTTCTTGTTGAGCAGGTCGGCCAGTGTCTTGGCGATCTCTGGCTCGACCTCAGCGAGTGGCCGGTCATGGGCTTCGAGCACGACGACCTGGGAGCCAAAGTCAGCGAATATCTGCGCCATCTCCAGACCGATGGCGCCGGCGCCGATGATGCCGAGTTTCTTCGGCGGCGCCTTGAGGTTCCATACCGTATCCGAGGTCAGCACACCCTTGGCATCGGCACCCGGGATCGGCGGCACCCAGGGCGGCGCGCCGGTGGCAATGACGCAGGCACCGAAGGTGATGGTCTGGCCTTTCTTGGCCGCTCCTGCGCCCGCGGCACTTGCGCGTCCCTGCGCATCGCCCACACCCGGTGCGGCGCGCACGTGCGGATCTTTCGTATTGCCCGAGGTGTCGACCACTATACTGTTGGCCGACTCGAAGCGAGCAAAACCCTGCTTCACGTCGATCTTCACACCCTTGTCGGTATTGAGCGCCATCTCGCCGCGCGTCTCCAGCACGGCGCGCCGAGTCTTTTCCAGTTTCTTCCAATCGAGTTTTGCATTGGTCGTGCCCAACACACCGAGGTGTGCGTCGTGCGCACGGTCGCGTATACGATCGGCGCTGGCGCGCCAGGCCTTGGAGGGAATGCAGCCGCGCCATAAACATTCTCCGCCGGGGAGCGGGGCATCGTTGATCATGACAACCTTCATGCCGTGGGCCGCGAGATCACGCGCGCAGTCTTCGCCACCGGGGCCGCCGCCGATAATGGCGACGTCATAATCCCATTTGCCTGGCGTGATGGCCGGTCCGCCGATCCTGCCGGTGACCGCCGTGCCGGACATCGCGGCAGGTATCGCCACGCCCTTCAACCACGACTCGGGGCTCTCCACCAGCGCTTTAAATGCATTCAGAAACTTGGCCGCGTCCGCGCCGTTGACGATACGATGGTCCGCGGTAATGGTCACCGGCACACCGAGGGGTCCCTTAGTAGCGATAGCGAAGATCGCCGAGGTACCGGGAGAGGGAATCGCATCGAACAACGAAATCCCCAGCATGCCCATGTTGGAGATGGTGAAGGTCGGGTTGGAGTATTCCTGCGGCTTCAGGCGCTTGATGCGCGCGCGGTTGACCAGGTCCTTCCATTGTTCGCTCAAGGTTTTAAGGTCGTGGTTCACCACGTCCCGCAGCACCGGCACCACCAGACCCATGCCTTCGGTCTCCACCGCCAGGCCGATGTCGATCTGCTCGCGCTCCAGGATGCGGTCTTCGTGCTGGTACACGGCATTCACCCGCGGAAACTGCTTGATCGCCAGCGCCGCCGCCTTGGCAAACAGCACGGTGAGCGAATAACCCGCCTGCTTGGCCGCGGCCATGAGGCGCTCCGGCTGCATGATCACGCTGGCGCGGAACAGGGGCATGGACAAAGAATATTCCATGCTGTGGCTGACCGCTTTTTCCATGGCGTCCATGGGACGGCCGACACCAGGTACCTGGAAGACGCGTTTGGCCATGGCCGGCTGCGCCTGGGGTGCCATGACGTCGGCGGCGAGGACCGCGCCGCCGGGACCGGTGCCTTTGAGGCTGTTGATGTCGATACCGTGGGCGCCGGCCAGCTGGCGCGCATAGGGCGAGGCGCGGCCATTGCGTGGGCGCGGCGCCGGGCTGGCGCCATGGGGCATGGCGGGAATATGCGTCTTGGCCTTGTGCGTTCCGGACGGCTCGGAATAGGTCTCGGCTGCGGCGACGGTTTCCACTGCGCGTGCCATGGCCGCAACCTTCGCCTCACCGCCGCGTACCTCGCGGGTGCTCGCAACGATATAGGCGATGGGCTCACCCACCTGCACCACGCTGTCGACGGGCACCAGCGGGCCGGACAAATAACCTTCGCGAAATACTTCCACATCCATGATCGCCTTGTCGGTCTCCACCGTGGCGACCACGGTGCCACGCTCGATCTTGTCGCCGACGTTGATCTCCCAGGAGACGAGCGTGCCTTCGGTCATGGTGTCGGAAAGCTTAGGCATCTTGACGGCCATCCCGGCGGCCGGCGCCGGCGCGGCGGGCGCGGCCATGGACGGCTTGGCGGCAACCGGTGCGGACACCTTGGGTGCGCTACTGGGCGCGGGCGTGGCACCGGCTTCGGCACCTTTGACTTTCGCCTTATCCGCCACCAGATAGGCAATGACCTCGCCCACCGCTACCATCGTATCGGTGGCGATCAACGGACCCGAGAGGTAACCCTCACGGAAGACTTCCACGTCCATGATCGCCTTGTCGGTCTCCACCGTGGCCACCACGCTGCCGCGGGTGACGTGATCGCCGATATGTTTTTCCCAGGTGACTACTGTGCCCTCGGTCATGGTGTCCGAGAGTTTGGGCATCTTAATCGCGTAGGCTTCAGCCATAATCAAATCAGTTCCGGGTTGCGTGCTGCACGTTTCGTTTTGCGTTGCGCTTTACACACGGGGTCGCGCAAGGTAGCGGCCGTGGTCTAACTTGAAACGCCGCGATCAGATTCTGCCCATCAACTTGAGCGCACCTTTGTACACATCCTCCACATTGGGGATGGCGGCGTGTTCCAGCACGGCGGCATAGGGCACCGGCACGTCGGCCGCGTGCACGCGCACCGGTTGGGCATCGAGGGCGAAGAAGCAGTCTTCGATGACGATGGAGATAATTTCCGCGCCGACGCCCACCGCGGCCTCGTCCTCCTCCGCCACCAGCATGCGGTGGGTCTTCTCCACCGAACGGCGGATGGTTTCACGGTCGATGGGCTTGAGGGAGCGCAGGTCGATGACCTCGGCGCTGATGCCGTCCTTCTCCAGGCGCTTGGCCGCCTCCAGGCACAGGTGCACGCTCCAGTTGTAACCGATCAGCGTAATATCGCTGCCCTTGCGCACGATCTCAGCACCCTCCAGGGGACGGAAGAATTCCTTGTCCGGCACCTCTTCCTTCATGTTGTACATGCGCTCGTGCTCGATGATGATCACCGGGTCGTTGCAGCGCACCGCGCTCTTCAGCATGCCGTAGGCGTCGATCGGGCCGCGCGGCGTGACCACGCGCAGGCCGGAGGTGCTCATGAACATGCGCGCCAGGCGCGCCGAGTGCTGCGCCGCGAGCTGGTGCGCGGTGCCGCCCGGTGTGCGCAGCACGATGGGGCAACTGACGCGGCCGCCGGACATGTAACGGATCTTGGCGGCGGCGTTGACGATGGTATCGAGGGCCAGCAGCGCGAAGTTGATCGACATGATCTCGATGATCGGCCGCATCCCCGCCATGGAGGCGCCGATACCGATACCGGTATAGGAGTTCTCCGAGATCGGCGTGTCGATGATGCGCGCCTCGCCGTATTTCTCGAACAGGCCGGAGGTCGCCTTGTAGGTGCCGCCGACCACGCCAATGTCCTCGCCCATGGCGAACACCAGGGGGTCGTGGGTCATTTCCTCGTCATGGGCGCGACGGATCGCCTCCCAGTAAAAAATCTCTGCCATGTGCTGATTCCTTCTCGATGTGTGCCTGTTAGGTGTCTGCTTTAAGAATTCTGCAGCGGCCCGATCCAGCGCGGATCCGGGTTATCGTCCAGCACATACTTGTTCAGATCCTCGACGCGCGGCTCCGGGCTCTCCTCGGAGAACTTGATGACGTCGTTTTCGATCTCGTTGTCGATTTCCTTTTCCATGGCCTTGAGATCGGCCTCCTTGAGCACGCCGGCCTTCATCAGCTTTTCGCTGTAGATGCGCAGCGGATCGCGCTCGGCCCATTTCTTTTCCTCTTCCTTGCTGCGATAGGCGGCGGTCTTGTCCGACATGGAATGGCCGCGCGAGCGGTAGGTCATGAACTCGATAAAATACGGACCCTTGCCACTGCGTACATGATCGACCGCCTTCTTCGACGCCTCCATCACCACGTCGAGGTCCTGGCCGTCGTGCTGACTCGCCGGGATGTTGTAGCCGCACATGCGCTTGTACTGATCCACCACCGCGGTGGAGCGATCGATGCGCGTGCCGATGGCGTACTGGTTGTTCTCGCACACGAACAGCACCGGCAGCTTCCACACCGAGGCCATGTTCATGGTTTCGTGAAAGGTGCCCTGATTGTTGGCGCCGTCGCCGAGGAAGCAGATGGCGATCTGGTCGGTCTTCTTGTGTTTGCACGCGAGCGCCAGGCCGGCGGCCAGGGGGAAGGGCTGGCCCACGAGGGCATAACCGCCCATGAAGTTGGCCGTGGGATCGAAGATATGCATGGAGCCGCCGCGTCCGCGGGACGAGCCGGTTTCCTTGCCGTAGAGTTCCGCCATGACCTCGCGCGCCGGCGCGCCGGCCTTGAGCGCGTGCACATGGTCGCGATAGCCGGTGATCACATAATCGTGGCCGGGCCGGGCCATTTCCAATACACCGGTGGCCACGGCCTCCTGGCCGGAATACAGATGGAGGAATCCGCCGATCTTGTGTTCCATATAGGCTTCGAAGCAACGTTCTTCGAAGCGCCGAAAAAATATCATTTCGCGCAGCAGGCGTTTCTGGTCAACGGCTTTCATGGATCTCCCTAACGTGGGGGTGGAATACGGGGGTTCGGGACGGGGGGGTGCTCCGTCAACAGAAACTGTCCGAGGTCGATGTCCGGTTGTTATTTCGAGCCGCGTATAATCGTTTTTTTGCCCGATTTGGTCAAGGCGTTGACTTTACTGCGCGATTTGAGCCCTGCGGGCGGGGTGGGCTGAGGAAATAGCACACAAGTAAGCCGTGAAACCCAGCTGTAATGCCGTCGTTAGCAACATTTTCCTGGGTATATCAGCGAAAATAGCCTGGAATAGCGAAGTATACCCTATCGCCATCAGCCCGTTATCGGGAAAGGACTATCCGCCCACACGACGGCCGTAGCGCACCTTAGGCCGCAGCGATTGCAGAACGCGGCGCACATTGATGCCGGCATACTGGGCAATGAACAGCGCGGCGGTGGCGAACCGCTCATACCGCGGGTGTTCCAGGCGTATCGACTTCAACATGGCAGTCCTCTTCTTTATTTATTTAGATCAGCCCCCGCGTCAACGGGCTGACGCGGTGCGATGCCCAGGACCATTGAGCAAAAACCTTGCCAGACGCCTCAAGGGGTACGCATAGTACGCCGCCATGCAACCGCCCGCTGAAAGGATTTCAAAGATTCTTACGTCTAAGGGAGGAACGCCGGGCGCATATTATGGCCAAACATCGTAACCACTCACCACCAGGACTGACTTTGAGATGACACGCCACTACCGACTGCCGACCATACTCGCCACTACGCTGCTCTTTATAATATCTATCAGCTGTGCCACCGCGGCCACCAAAAAGCCGGCGCCTGATTCCGAAGCATCCTCGCCCCGCCAGAAAATCGCCGAGACCCTCCTCGCCGACATCCATCAGGCCACCTGGATCGCCGAAGGCAAGGGCCCGCACGTTATTTATATTTTTTTCGACCCCAATTGCCCCGCCTGCAACCAGCTGCATCACACCTTCCGCCCCTGGGTGGAAAAAGGGTCGATTGAACTGCGTTGGATTCCGGTGGGCATCCTCATGACCACCAGCCCGGGCAAGGCCGCCGCCCTGCTGGAGGCGAAAGACCGGCTGGCGGCACTGACGGAAAACGAGGCGAAGTTCAGCCGCGAAAACGGCTTCGGCGGGATCGCGGAAGAACCGCTGCCCACGGACGCCACCCTCAAGCAACTGGACAAGAATGTGGAACTGTTGAAACACACCGTCAATATGGCTGTCCCCACCATGGTGTTCCGCGACAAGCAAGGCGCCGCGACCTATGTTCAGGGCTCGCCACCGGAAGGACCCCTGGGGCAATTAGTGCAAGAAGTAAAATAAGCAGCGTCACCGCTGCGGCTCCGTCCTGCCCGCACCTCAATCCCGCGGCGGCAGGCCGGCGTCCGGCAGGCTGTTATCGCACACCCCCTGAGGAAAGATCTGCGCCAACCGCGCCCACTCTTGCGGCGTGAAACTCACCGCGGCGTAAATACCGCGTGCCCGCGCTGCATCCAACGGCATAGTCTGACACTTGAAGACATCCCCCGCGAGGTCACCCCCCGCTTGCATGCGTGACGTGGCATAGGGATGGAATATCCGGGTGCAGGCGCCCTCGGGCCGAGGATCGAGGATGCCGTCCCAGACATTATCCCCCGCGGCGAGGGTTCGGCCGGTCTGATCGAAACACTTATCCATGGCGCCCGCCGGTTTATTACGCGTGACACCGGCCCAGGGATATCGATGCAGATTGTTTAGCCAGTCGTCCACCCGAGCCAGCGCCTCGCCCGTGGGGTTGTAGGGGGGCGCGCCGATCCAGATCGCCTGATTGCCCGCCCTCCCCTGGGTCTTCTGCATTGGTTGTCTACCAGCGGCTGACCCAGGCTGGATAGTTCGGTTGAGCATATAAAAAGGATACTGTCGGGGGCCGGAGAATATCGGGCCGGTGGGGCCAGTCTGACCTATCCAGAACTGAGCGTCGGCCTGCGCACGTCGTTCCGCATCGCTCACATTTCGCACATCGTCACCGGCGGCGGCGAGACTGAACCCTGCCAGCACCAGCGATAACATCCAACCGAGTTGCCTGGACTCTTGAATAATTGTCATGTCACCCTCCCTGGTAGCGGGAACAGGCCTCATGGTGGATCGGCGCACCCACGGGCCAACTCTCTGTTGCAATACGACTATCCCGCAAAGGCGGAGGATACACGACACCGCCCATCCCGGTAAAAACCACAGCGGGTCGCGCAAAAAACTTGAAATCGCCCTGCGACTGACTTAACCTTGCTCACCGACAAAACCACTCAAGTATTAATGCTTAACTATTTGCAAACGCCCACTCACTTAAAAGGTAGACTCCCATGAAAAATCCATTGGATTCGATTGTCGGAACCATTATTTCCGGATTCGTCATCACCCTCCTGTTGTACGTCTTCGTGCGCAACTTCCTCGGGATTACCGGCTAAGCCGCACTGCGCACAAACGCACCACCTCTCAAATAAAGAAAACACTTGGAGCAAAACGATGGATCTCATCATTGACCGTTGGTTTCACATCATGGCCGGCATCACCTGGATCGGCCTGCTGTATTACTTCAACTTCGTGCAGGCCGTCGCCATGCCGAAGGCCAAGGCGGACAACACCGCCGGCGCCATCACCAAACACGTCGCACCCCTGGCCCTGCTCTGGTTCCGCTATGCCGCCCTCGTCACCTGGCTCACCGGCGCCTATTACCTGGAAGCTGCACACATCGGCCTGGCCAACGCCTTCCTGCTACACGGTGGTGCCGCCAAGATCGGCATCGGCGCCTGGCTCGGCAGCATCATGCTGTTCAACGTCTGGATACTGATCTGGCCTAACCAGAAGAAAGTGCTCGGCATCGTCAAGGCGGAAGACGCCGCCAAGGTCAAGGCCGGGCGCATCGCGTTCCTGGCCTCGCGCACCAACACCATGCTATCCATCCCCATGCTGTTCTTCATGGTGGCCGGCCCGCACGGCTTGCCCATGTAATCCAGCTGTCATGCTGCAAAAAAGCCCGGTCCCTGGCCGGGCTTTT
>JAYUFH010000305.1:0-4309 GCA_043738765.1 Pseudomonadota bacterium
ACGCGCACGGCGTCCAACAGACCGAACAGCAGGAAGGCGACGACGATGGATAACACGGTCAGCAGAGTACGGGCTTTTTTACGCAACAGATCCGTCCAAATCAAATGCAGGTATTTCATGACCTGCCCAGGCCCGCGGCATCGTGCACCAAGGTGCCTTTATCCAATTGCAGACGGCGCGCTGCAAACTCGGCGGCCTTGGGGTCATGCGTAACCATGATAATGGTCTTGCCATGGGCACGGTTGAGTTCCTGCAACAGGCCGAGGATCTCGTCGGCGGTGTGGCGATCCAGGTCGCCGGTGGGTTCATCGCAGATCAGCAGCGTCGGATCCGAAACAATGGCGCGGGCGATGGCCACACGCTGCTCCTGCCCTCCGGATAATTCCTTGGGCTTATGCTGGGCGCGGTCCGCCAGGTTTACCAACTGCAAGGCGATCTCGGCATTGCGCCGGCGTTGCGTGGCGGACAGGCGTGTCAGCAGCAGCGGCAGCTCGACGTTCTTCAGGGCGGTCAGCATCGGCAGCAAATTGTAGAACTGAAAGACAAAGCCGACATGCGCGGCCCGCCATTTGGCCAACTCACCACTGCTGAGTCGATCGATGCGCGTGCCCGCCACTTCGATGCTGCCCGAGCTCGGGGTGTCCAGGCCGCCGATCAGGTTGAGCAACGTCGTCTTGCCGGAGCCGGACGGCCCCATGAGGGCGAGAAAATCACCGGCGGCAATGTCGATGTCGATGCCGTGCAGCACCTCGATGGTCTGCTTGCCGCGCTCATAGTGCTTGGTGACGCCACGGACAGTAACGAGTTTTTCTATTCCTTGTGTCATGCCGTTCTCCGCTCTGGGTATATCGGAAAGTGTTATTGCACCGGCTTTACCCGGTCTCCATCCTTAAGATCGCTGGGTGGTTTGACCACCACTTGTTCGTTGGGCTTGATGCCTGCGAGCACCTGTCGCAAATCTGAATAGGTTTGGCCCAACGTTACCTTGCGCGCTTCAACGTGACCGGCGTCCACAACAAATACCACGCTGCTGTCACCCTGCAACCGGATCGCGCCGGCCGGGATAAGCACACCGGGTGGTGGAGGTGCTACGGCGTCTGTCTTCGCCTTTTCCAGGAAGGCCACGCGCACACCCATGTCCGGCACGATACGCACATCCTTCACGCCCTCGATGCTGATGCGCACCTTGACGGTCGCCTTGCTGCGGTCGGCGGCGGGAATGATGGCGATGACCTTGCAGGGTATCTTCCAATCCGGATAGGCGTTAAGGCGTGCCTCCACCGGCTGGCCGGGCTGCACACGACCGATGTAGGACTCATTGACCTCCACCTCGATCTCCAGGGAATCCATGTCGACGATGGTGCCGATGCCGGTGCGGGTGAAACCACCCCCCGCGGAGACCGGTGAAACCATCTCGCCCGGTTGCGCCGCCTTGACCGTGATCACCCCCGCAAACGGGGCGCGGATGACGGTATTGTTCACACCCACCTGGGCCAACGCCACACCGCTTTCGGCGGCTTCCACTTGCCGCTGCTGCGTTTCGCAATTGGCACGACGCGTTGCAACCTCGGTGCGCGAGTTGTCGGCGGCCTGCTCGCTGATGAAGTTGCGCTTCACCAGGTCGAGCTGCCGCGCATAATTGCGTTCCGCCTGGGCGAGCAGGATGTTCAGATCGGCCAGCTGTGCGCGGGCGACGTCCAGCTGGGAGCGGGCCAATGCCCGTTGCGCCTTGGCGTCGGCGACGTCCAGGCGCGCCAGCACCTGACCCTTGTCCACGTGCTGGCCTTCCTCGATCAACACCTCGGCCACGCGCCCAGTGACTTTCGACGACACGGTCGCCTGCCGGCGGGCAGTGACATAACCGCTGGCATCGAGTACCGAGGTGTCGCCGTGTGTGGTCGCCAGAGATTGCGCGATGGCTGTTTGCACCGCAACGACTTTGGTTCCCGCCAGGACAAACCAAAGCGCCATCGCCAGGACGAACAATGTTATTGCGGCAATGACAATCAGCAGCGGCTTGCGTGCGCGCGCCGGGTCCGCACTGCGGTCGATGCGCAGCTGCCGCAGGAGGTCTGATTTTCCCGTTTGACGCGACGCAGAGGGTTCGGGCATATCCAAGTTAGCGATACTCTCACTTCAGGGTAAAGTTGATGGTCTACAATATCGCATTTTGCCGGCTGCCCCGCCACACCAGCGCACTAAGTGTCACTCGGCAGAAAATAGGCGGCGTGCGACCGCCCGCAGCAAGTGCGCCTAAATCAGGGATGTGTTATGGCGCGTGCGCCATGCCAAGGTTGAAATCAGGCCAGCGCAGTCGCTACTTCGTCCGCGACATGCGCACGGCGGCCGGCGAAACATCGGCGACTCAGTCGTCGCCGAGGGCGTCCGGTGCGATCGGCCTTTCCGGCGCGACAAAATCGACTTCCACCCGGTTGCGGCCGCGGTGTTTCGCCGCGTACAGCGCACGGTCCGCGCGATCGATGAGTGCCGTGGGTGTCTCACCCGGGACATAGAGTGTTAGTCCGGCGGAGAACGTGGGTAACTTTAATTTACGCCCTTCGTGCTCGCACAGTACGCTGGCCACACGCTCCTGCAACTTGCGCATCGCACTCAGCGCGTCCTCGCCGGCGGTATTCGGCAACAGCACCGAAAATTCCTCGCCACCATAACGCGCCACCATGTCGTGATGGCGAAATACGGACAACACATCGTTGGCGTAGCAACGCAGCACCTCGTCGCCTGCGGCGTGCCCGCGTGTATCGTTGATCGCCTTGAATTCATCCAGATCGATCATGACCAGGGCGAGCGGCGTGGCGTAACGCTTGGACCTGCCTATCTCGTCGTCGAGGCGCCGCATGAACGCCCGACGATTGGGCAAACCGGTGAACTCATCCGTCAGACTCAACAAGCGGACCTTATTCAGCTCGTCGTGCAGCCGCTCGCTGTCCGACTTGACCAGCTGCAGATAATCCTTGGAACCGCGCAATTTCTTTCCCAGTGCGCGTTGCCCTTGAAGTAACTCATCGACGCAACCAAGGAGTATCTGGCGCAGGGTTTCGATTTCCTCGACATTCTCGGCCTGCTGCATGGCGCCGCGTTCTATCTCCAGGAGTGCGCCAAACTCCTTGTTCTGATGGATGGCATCCGCCATCTTGTTGACCAGGCTTTCCTGGAGCTTATCGATTTCATCGCGCTTGCGATCCAGATGCAGCCGGTAGGCGGCGTTGACCCGGCGATCCGCCGGTGGTGGCGCACTGCTGGCCTCTTCGTCCGCCAGGATCTGTTGCATTTTCTTTTCACCCGCGCGGCTGCGTGCTAAGCATGCAGCCATGGGAGTGGTGTCGTAATGCGTGGTCTGTATCGGCGCTTCCGTCCATGGGTCAACATCCACCGCGGCCTTCGCTGGCTCAACTGCTTCGGCCTGCTTGCTTTGCTTATCCGCTTCCGCCGCGTGATTCAAATCTCGCATGAGGTTGTCGAATTCATGCTCGCTCGCCACCTTTTCAGGCAGCGTCCGATCACCTGACAGCAACTCGTCACGCAGCGCTTCGATCGTAGCAGGGGTCAGGCGTGACACCGGCCGCAACTGAATGAGTCTGGCGGTGACACGCATCACGTTCTCGCTGCTGGGGTTGCGGGAATACGCCTCGAGCAGCACCGTCACCAGGTCGAGATAATCCTGCTCGATCTTGTGTTGCTCGTTCTCACAGTCAGCTAGTAAGCGGGTAATCTGGTCGTGTATGACTAAGCCTGCGGGGGTTTGTTTTAAATCGACCAACAAATCCAGAACATCGCGCAGTATCGTCGAACCGGACGACGCTCTATGCTCGCCTTGCAATCGCTCATACCCCCTAGCCTAAAAATCGACCACCCCTGCAGACAGCGGGCTGCACTACTATTGACAGATCTGTGTCCTTCTGAAGAACACCGCTTCCCTTGTAGTTATGCGGGTTTTGTCAGGCCTGCCGTGGTCGTTTTTTATTCTCTCCGTTTTCCAATCTACCCTTGGCCCCGGGAAATAACAATCAATGAAAAAAGGCTGACCGATGTACCCAATCAACTTCAACCAGTTAGAAATGAAATCAAATGAACTACCATAAATGCCATCGAAACCGGTCTCGGCATTCTCTCCCCGCCCTTGATCGAGCGTAGGACCGTCATTCACGAACTGACAGGCAGGCTTTTTGCCCCCACTGCACACGCACAGTTTCGAGGCATAGACCTTTGGCGGCGCGTGTAGAGACCCATCTAAATGAGACAGGTTGCGGCGTCGACCCGATGACGGCTGAGACAGCATCGAACTGCCTCG
>JAYUFH010000306.1:0-1598 GCA_043738765.1 Pseudomonadota bacterium
GCCTCCACACCGATGGGACAGTTAGCCTACTTCATCGAATTTCTCACCCTGACCGGACTATGGTCGCGCTGGCAAGAGAGTTGTCCGTTGAGCTACAACAGCCCCAACGCGCCCAGCAAAGCCGATGTCCTGGGCACCTGGGTGCTGTCGGTGTTGGCAGGCCACAAACGCTACGCCCACGTCACCGCCATCCGCTGCGACGGCGTTAATCCAGGACTGATGGGCATGAACAAGGTGATCTCCGAAGATGCCATGCGCGGCGCGCTCAAGCGCATCCCGGAGACGGAAGGGATCGCGTGGCTGGATCGGCATCTATCCGAAAGCGTTGCGCCGCTGCTGGACGCCCCCTGGATCATGGATACCGACACCACCGTCAAGCCGCTCTACGGCAAACAGGAAGGGGCGGTAATCTCCTACAACCCGACCAAACCGGGACGCCCCTCGCACACCTACCACACCTATCTCATGGCCGGCCTGCGCCAAGTATTGGGCGTCGAAGTTCACGCTGGCAACGAACATGCGGCGCGGCACACCCAACCAGGACTGCTAAAAATACTCGATGATCTTCCTGAAGAACGCAAGCCGAAACTGGTGCGGGGCGACTGCGCTTTTGGCAATGATCCGCTGATGACGGCGCTGGAACAACGGCAACAGCCCTGCCTGTTCAAGCTCAGGCTATCGAAGAACGTCAAACGCCACATCGGGCGTTTGTTCCGGGAGGGTGGCTGGAACGATGCCGGGCAAGGATGGGAAGGCAAAGATGGGTCGCTGGCGCTGCAAGGATGGGATCAAGCGCGTCGTGTGGTCGTGCTACGCCGTCCGCTCAAAGGCGAGATCGTGCTGGCTGGCGAAGATAACGGCCAGCAGGTGCTGGGTTTTATCGAGGCAGACCGGCGTACCGGTAAAGAGATCACTGGTTATGAGTATGCGGTTCTGGTGACCAACACCGGGTATGAGATTCTGAGCCTGGGCCAACTCTACCGAGATCGTGCGGATGCCGAGAATGTCTTTGACGAATTGAAGAATCAGTGGGGGTGGGGTGGCTTCACCACGCACGATCTGCATCGCTGCCAGCTGGCTGCGCGGACGGTGGCACTGATCTACAACTGGTGGAGTTTGTTTGTTCGCTTGGCGAACCCCAAGGCGCGACGCGAGGCAATCACCAGTCGCCCGTGGCTGATGTCCTCGGTGGGACGCAGAACAGAACACGCCGGTCAAACGACCATCACCCTGACCGGACAGCACGCCGATTTCGGCCGTGCACGGGCAGCCTTGATGCACGTTTCCGCCTTACTTCAAGAGTGGGTGGTACGCGCTACGGAGCAGTTGAACCCCACCACCGTTTGGAACCTCGTCTGCGACCATATCAAGCGGGTTATTGCCAGTATCGGACCGCCACAAAATATCCGATTGCTTGCAAATCTTGCTAATGTGGGTGGCTAACTGCGGTTTTTAGGATAATTAGCAGTACGTAGGGGACAAATGGCCAATAAAAAACCCAATTAAACTGATATTTCCAGCCTGCGCTATATAAAAGCGCCCCACCCGTAAGGACAGCACAAATTAAAGTGACGCCGATGGCAATGAAAATCCATTTA
>JAYUFH010000307.1:0-11342 GCA_043738765.1 Pseudomonadota bacterium
TGATGTCGAGGACGCCGTGGTGAATCGCATTGTCATTCCCCGGTCATCCGAATCCGCTATCGTTGCACGGCACAATCTTTATCAATTTTCATGAGACGACCCATGACCAATACCCCTGCCACCGCCCCCGCCGCGATTAAGACCCGCATCCTGTTTCTGTGTACCGGCAACTCCTGCCGCTCGCAAATGGCCGAAGGCTGGGCCAACCACCTGGGTGGCCCCTGGCTTACGGCGCAGTCTGCCGGCATCGAGGCCCACGGCAAGAACCCGCGCGCCATCGCCGTCATGCGCGAGGCCGGTGTCGATATCGCACCGCAGGAATCCACGCGCGTGACGCCGGAAATGCTGGCTTGGGCCGACCTGGTGGTGACCGTGTGCGGCCATGCCGATGAGCATTGCCCGGCGCTGCCGGCGGGCGTAAAAAAATTGCATTGGCCACTCAACGACCCCGCCAAGGCGACCGGTCCGGAAGAGGCCGTCATGGCGGTGTTCCGTGCGACCCGCGATGAGGTGCGGCGGCGGGTGGAAACACTCATCGACGGCATCCGCCACGGCAAAAGCAACGCTGTGCAACCAACGAGGTAATGCCATGAGCGCACAGTATGAAGCCAGCACCAAGCGAGCAGACAGCAGCGGACTCGGCCTGTTCGAACGCTACCTGAGCCTGTGGGTGTTTGGGTGTATCGCCCTGGGCATCGTGCTGGGCCAGTGGCTGCCCGGGGTGTTTCACGCCGTGGGCGCGCTGGAGGTGGCGCACATCAACCTGCCGGTGGCGGGACTCATCTGGCTGATGATCTTTCCCATGCTGCTCAAGGTGGATTTTGGCGTGTTGCACCGCAGCACGGCCCACTGGAAAGGCATGGGCGTCACGCTCTTGGTGAATTGGGCGGTGAAGCCGTTTTCCATGGCGCTGCTTGGCTGGTTTTTTATCGACTTTCTTTTTCGCCCCTGGCTGCCGGCGGAACAGATCGCCTCGTATATCGCCGGGCTGATACTCCTGGCCGCCGCGCCCTGCACCGCCATGGTCTTCGTCTGGAGCCACCTCACCCGCGGCGAACCGCACTTCACCCTGACCCAGGTGGCGCTGAACGATGTCATTATGATCTTCGCCTTCGCGCCCATCGTCGGCCTGCTGCTCGGACTGTCGGCCATCAGTGTGCCGTGGCAAACCCTGTTGCTGTCGGTGGCGCTGTATATCGTAGCACCCCTGGCCGCGGCCACCCTGGTACGACGCACTCTTCTGCGGCAACCCCATGGCGAGACACAGCTGGCGCAGATACTTAAAGTACTGCAACCGGTGTCGCTGGCGGCGCTGCTCGCCACCCTGGTGCTGTTATTCGGCTTCCAGGGGGAACAGATCGTGCATCAGCCCCGGGTCATCGCGCTGCTCGCCGTGCCAATCCTGTTACAGGTGGTGTTGAATTCCGGGTTGGCCTATGTGCTCAACCGCCGGCTGGGATCGCCGCACTGCATCGCCGGTCCTTCGGCACTCATCGGCGCCAGTAATTTCTTTGAGCTCGCCGTCGCCACGGCCATCGCGCTGTTTGGCTTCGAGTCCGGCGCGGCACTCGCCACGGTGGTCGGCGTGCTCATCGAAGTGCCGGTGATGCTGGCGGTGGCGTGGGTAGTCAATCGCTCGCGTCCCTGGTATGAACGCGGCCCTGGGATTCCTTCGTATGAACAATGCTGCCCCGTCGGTGTGCACCCCGCTCCCGCGCAGTAGGCGCATCCATGACAGCGGGGCACGTTCGCGCATTCCCAAAACCAGCGTAGCCCCTCAATGCGCGCTGTCACAAAGCATTAACCACGCCGAAAAAATCAGCGAGAATGGGACGCTGGCTTCGGTCCCGGCCGGGCCACCCCCCAGCATTCCCGGGGAAAGCGGTTTAAATACGCGGTTTCATCAACTCACCACGCGTGTTCATCAAACTGTCACATGACCAAGCGATCATGGCGCTGCCTGAAACAACCTACAACCTCCGTGGAGACATCGAATGAGCAATCTGAGCACGATCAAGCGCTACGTTGCCGCGGCCACACTCGCCGGGTTCGGCCTGTGGTCCGGCCTGGCGGCGGCGACGGATATCAATGGCGCTGGCGCGACCTTTCCTTACCCCGTCTACTCCAAGTGGGCCGACGCCTACAAGACCAAGACCGGCGTAGGCATGAACTACCAATCCATCGGTTCCGGCGGCGGCATCAAGCAGATCAGCGCCAAGACTGTGGATTTCGGCGCCTCCGACGCCCCGCTGACGGTGGAAAAACTCAATGAAATCGGCCTCATCCAGTTTCCCATGGTCATGGGTGGCGTGGTGCCGGTCTTAAACGTCCCCGGCATCAAGGCCGGCGAACTAAAGCTGACGGGCGCACTGCTTGCCGAGATCTACCTGGGCAAGATTACCCACTGGAACGACGCGGCCATCGTTAAGTTGAACCCGGGCGTGAAGCTGCCGAAGGAAAAGATCACCGTGGTCGGCCGTTCCGACGGCTCGGGCACCACCTTCATCTTCACCCACTACCTGGTCAAGATGAGCCCCGAATTCAAAGAGAAGATCGGTAACAACACCTCGGTCTCCTGGCCCGCGGGCGTGGGCGGCAAGGGCAATGAAGGCGTTGCCTCCTATGTTCAGCGCATTAAGGGTGCCATCGGTTACGTGGAATATGCCTACGCCCTGCAGAACAAGATGACCTACGCGATGCTGCAGAACCAGGCCGGCAAGTTCGTCAAGCCGGACAGTGATTCCTTCGAGGCCGCCGCCGCCAACGCCGACTGGGCCCATACCCCGGGCTTCAACCTGATGCTCACCGAGCAGCCGGGTGCCGGCAGCTGGCCGATCACCGGCGCCACCTTCATCCTCGTGTACAAAAACCAGGAAAAACCGGAAACCGCCCAAGAAGTGCTGAAATTCTTCGATTGGGCCTACCACCATGGCAACCAGATGGCGGAAAAACTGGATTATGTGCCGATGCCGGCCAACGTGGTGAAACTGGTGGAAGACACCTGGAAGCGGGAAATCAAGGACGCCAAGGGCAATCCGCTCTGGACCGATGGTATGATCCAGAAATAGAATTACCCTCCAGTCGTTAAGATTCAGCGCAACGGGGTCCTGGTGACCCCGTTGCGCATTTCGCTTTTTAAGGTGGAAAGGGCTTGAACAACAATACTCCGAGCGGCGCGTTGCCTCGCCATCAGTGGGCGGACAAAACCTTTTACCTGGTGACGGCCGCCTTTGCCGGTCTGGTATTGGTACTACTGGTCGGCATCCTGATTTCCCTGTTCGTCGGCAGCTGGCAGGCCTTGCGGACCTTCGGCTTCGGCTTCCTCACCACCTCAACGTGGAACCCGGTGACGGAACAATTCGGCGCCCTGGCGCCTATCTACGGCACCCTTGTCAGTTCCTTCATCGCCCTGATCATTGCCATCCCCATCAGTCTCGGCATCGCCATCTTTCTCACGGAGGTTGCGCCCCATTGGCTGCGCCGCCCCATTGGCACGGCGGTGGAACTGCTGGCGGCCATTCCCAGTATTATCTATGGTATGTGGGGCCTGTTCGTCTTCGCCCCGGTGTTGTCGGAATATGTGCAGCCGTGGCTGCAGGATAATCTCGGCGCCTGGCCCGTGATTGGCGGCCTGTTTCAAGGCCCCCCCATCGGCATCGGCATGCTGCCGGCGGGCATCATCCTCGGTATCATGGTCATCCCTTTTATAACTGCCATCATGCGCGATGTGTTCCTGACCACGCCGAAATTCGTCAAGGAATCCGCCTACGCCATGGGCGCCACCACCTGGGAAGTGGTGCGGCACGTGGTGTTGCCCCACACCCGCGTGGCCGTCACCGGCGGCATCTTCCTCGGCCTCGGCCGCGCCCTGGGGGAGACCATGGCCATCACCTTCGTTATCGGCAACACCCATCGCCTGCACATGGCCTTGTTCGAACCGGGCAACTCCATCGCCTCAACCCTGGCCAACGAATTCACCGAGGCCGTGGATGCATTACATACCTCGTCCCTCGTGGCCTTAGGCCTGGTGTTGTTCATGATCACCTTCGTGGTGCTGGCCCTGGCCAAACTCCTGCTCATGCGGCTGGAATTCACCTCCGGCAACCGCCACTGAGTCCCGCACCATGAAAAAATCCATCAACTGGCGGTTCCTGCGTCGTCGCAGCGTCAACGTCTTCAACCTCACGGGTTCGGTGCTGGCCACGGTCTTCGGGCTGTTCTGGCTCACCTGGATTTTATGGACCACCCTGAGTTATGGCATTTCGGCCATCGACTGGAAGCTGTTCGTACAGAACACCCCGGCACCGGGTAACGTCGGCGGCCTGGCCAATGCCATCGTCGGCAGCCTGATCATGGTGGGTCTGGCCACGGTGATCGGCACGCCGGTGGGCATCCTCGCCGGCACCTGGCTGGCGGAATTCGGGCGCAAAAAAGTCATCGCCTCGATTATCCGTTTTATCAACGACATCCTGCTGAGCGCGCCGTCCATCATCATGGGGCTGTTCGTCTACGAGCTGGTGGTGGTCAAGACCCACCACTTCTCCGGCCTGGCCGGGGCCCTGGCCCTGGCCATCATCCTGCTGCCGGTGGTGATCCGCACCACGGAACAGATGCTGCGCCTGGTACCCAACACCCTGCGCGAGGCGGCCCTCGCCCTGGGGGCGCCGCGCTGGAAGGTGATCACCCTGATCGCCTATCGCGCCGCCTTAAGCGGCGTGCTCACGGGTGTGCTCCTGGGGGTGGCACGCATTGCCGGCGAGACCGCGCCGCTGCTGTTCACCGCCCTCAACAACCAGTTCTGGAGCACCGACATCGACAAGCCCATGGCCAACCTGCCGGTGGTTATTTTCCAGTTCGCCATGAGTCCGTATGACGAATGGCACGCCCTGGCCTGGGCCGGCGCCCTGTTGATCACCGTGAGTGTACTGGCCCTTAGCATCCTGGCCCGCACCCTGCTTCGCAATGTCCGGATGGAATCATGAACATGTCAGCCACCAAGCAAATTACCAGCAAGCTCCAGGTACGTAATCTCGAGTTTTTCTATGGCAAGTACACCGCGCTTAAAAATATCAACCTGGACATCGCCACCAACATGGTCACGGCCTTCATCGGGCCCTCCGGCTGCGGCAAGTCCACGCTGCTGCGTACCTTCAACCGCATGTACGAGTTGTACCCCGACCAGCGCGCCAGCGGCGAGATATTGCTCGAAGGCAAAAACATTCTCTCTCCGCGCATGGACCTTTACCAGCTGCGTGCCCAAATCGGCATGGTGTTTCAAAAACCGACTCCGTTCCCCATGACCATCTACGAAAATATCGCCTTCGGCGTGCGCCTGTACGAAAAACTCCAGCGCTCCGCCATGGACGACCGGGTGGAGTGGGCGCTGCGCCAGGCGGCCCTGTGGGACGAAGTCAAGGACAAGCTCAAACAGAGCGGAATGAGCCTGTCCGGCGGCCAGCAACAGCGCCTGTGCATCGCGCGCGCCATCGCGGTAAAACCCGAGATCCTGCTGCTGGACGAACCAGCCTCCGCCCTTGATCCGATCTCGACCCTCAAGATCGAGGAACTGATTTATGAACTCAAACAGAATTACACGATCGTAATCGTTACCCACAATATGCAACAGGCGGCGCGCGTTTCCGACTATACTGCCTTTATGTACCTGGGGGAGATGGTCGAGTTCGACAACACCAACACAATCTTCACCAATCCCACCAAGAAACAGACGGAAGACTACATCACCGGGCGATATGGGTGAGCCGGAGTTTTCACGAATGTACTAAATGTACATTCGTGCCGGCGAACGGGTGCAACTGATTTCGTTGCACCCCGGGCTGAAAGCCGGAGTTTTCACGAATGTACTAAATGTACATTCGTGCCGGCGAACGGGTGCAACTGATTTCGTTGCACCCCGGGCTGAAAGCCGGGGTTTTCACGAATGTACTAAAATATGTACATTCACGCCGGCGAACGTCCGGCCAGGGATGGCCGGGCTAGGCCCAACGAAACCAATAATGTATCGCCAGGAACGGCATGTAAGAATTTACGGAGAACACTATGGAACCGATTCATACGCATATATCCCGCCAGTTCAACTCGGAACTCGAAGACATCCGTTCCCGTGTCTTGCAGATGGGCGGGCTGGTGGAACAGCAGATCGAACAGGCCATCATCGCCCTGGCCAAAGGCGATGCCAGCCTCGCCGATGACGTGGTCACCAACGACTACAAGGTCAACAAGATGGAAGTAACCATCGATGAGGAATGCAGCCAGATCCTCGCCCGCCGCCAACCGGCCGCCGGTGACCTGCGCCTGGTGGTGGCGGTGATCAAGACCATCACCGACCTGGAACGCATCGGCGACGAGGCGGAGAAGATCGCGCGCATGGCCGCGCGCCTCGCCACCGACGAGCGACCGAAGAACAATTATATAGAGATCCAGGCCCTCGGTAACCACGTGCGCCAGATGGTGCACGACTCCCTGGACGCCTTCGCCCGTCTCGACACCACGGCCGCGTTGAACGTGGCGCGCGAGGACGAACTCGTGGACCGTGAATACGAAGGCGTGATGCGCCAGATGATCACCTTCATGATGGAAGACCCGCGCACCATTTCGCGCATGCTCAACGTCATCTGGACGGCGCGCGCCCTCGAGCGCATCGGCGACCATGCGAGCAATATCTGCGAATATGTTATCTACCTGGTCAAAGGCAAAGACGTGCGCCATACCAGGCTGGAAGACATCGAAAAAGATGTGTTAGGCAAGGGCTGAACATAAAGTACCATCAGCGCGCTGGACGACCCTGCCTGGCGCGCAAACCCGAAACATGCCCTAACGACGCCGAATCGGGCACCGACCGTCCAGCAGTAACCACGTTCCGCCGGCGGAAATGGATACCGGGCATGGCGTTCATGCCCACCATGCCCTGCCTTGATTAGCTACAGCGGAAATCATGTTCACCCGACGACGAGCCAGGGAGAGCAACGTGTGCTGGCGAGAAGCGTTCGGTGCGCAGCCTTGTGCATGCTGGGTCTGGTCATACCTGTCACATTATTGACACACTTGTTTTGTAATATTGTTGCAACACTACGTTAGGCTTCCCCATCGTAATGAGCGTGACTGAACTGAAGCTGACTGAAGCGCTGGCCCAACCGGAACTGTATCTCAATCGTGAACTCTCCTGGCTCGCGTTCAATCGACGCGTCCTGGAGCAGGCCAAGGACCCGGCAACGCCGCTGCTCGAACGCGTCAAGTTCCTGTGTATATCGTCCACCAATCTGGATGAATTCTTCGAGATCCGCGTGGCACGTCTGTACGAACAACTGGTCTCGGGTTCGATCCAGGCCGGTCCCGATAATCTGACTCCGACGGAAGTCGCGCGCCGCCTCGGCGAAGAGGCGCGCCGCCTGGTCGACGAGCAATATCGCGTACTCAACGAACTGCTGATTCCAGATCTGGAACGTGAACGCATACGCTTTGTCCGACGCACCGAATGGAATAGTGAACAGGAAGATTGGATACGAAAATACTTCCAGGAAGAACTGCTGCCGGTACTGAGCCCGTTGGGACTTGATCCCTCGCATCCGTTCCCGCGTATTCTGAACAAAAGCCTTAACTTCATCGTGTCCATCAAAGGCCGGGACGCCTTCGGGCGGCGCGGCGGCATCGCCATCGTGCAGGCACCGCGCGCGTTGCCGCGCGTGATCCAGATTCCTCCGGCCGCCGCCAGCGGGCCACACGACTTCGTCTTCCTGTCGTCGATCATCCATACCTACGTAAACGACCTGTTCCCGGAAATGGAGGTGACAGGCTGCTACCAGTTTCGCGTCACGCGCAACTCGGAGCTGTTCGTCGACGAGGAGGAGGTCATCGACCTGTTGCGCGCGGTCGAAGGCGAACTGCGCTCGCGCCGCTACGGCGAGACGGTGCGCCTGGAAGTAGCGGACAATTGCCCGGGCGAGATGGCATCCTACCTGATGAAAAAGTTCGATCTCGAGGCCAGCGACATCTATCAGGTCAACGGTCCGGTGAACCTCAGCCGCCTGATGGCCATCCACGACCTGGTAGACCGGCCGGACCTCAAGTATCCCGCGTTCACTCCCGGGCTGCCGCCGCGCTTGCTGCGTAACGCCAGCATATTCCAGGCAATACGCCAGGGCGACATACTGCTGCACCACCCGTTCGAGTCGTTCGCGCCGGTGGTCGATTTTGTGCGCAGGGCGGCCAACGACCCGAACGTGGTTGCGATCAAACAGACGCTCTACCGCACCGGCCCGAAGTCGGCGCTGGTCGACGCCCTGATCGAAGCGGCGCGCGCCGGCAAAGAAGTGACCGTAGTCATCGAACTGCGGGCGCGCTTCGACGAGGAAGCCAATATCGGTCTGGCCGAACTGCTGCAAGAAGCGGGAGCGCACGTCGTCTATGGGGTGGTCGGTTACAAGACCCACGCCAAAATGATATTGGTCCTGCGGCGCGAGGCCGGGCGCCTGCGTTATTACGTGCACCTTGGTACCGGCAATTACCACGACCGTACCGCACGCGTCTATACCGATTTCGGTCTGTTCACCTGTGACCCCGCCATCGGCGAGGATGTGCGCAAGGTATTTCTACAGCTCACCAGTCTGGGACGTGTGACACACCTGAAGAAACTGCTGCAATCGCCATTTTCCCTGCACAAGGAACTGATCACGCGCATCGAGCGCGAATGCACGCACGCGCGTGCCGGGCACAAAGCGCACATCATGGCGCAGATGAACTCCATCGTCGAACCGCAAATCATCCAGGCGCTGTATCAGGCATCCCAGCATGGCGTCCAGATAGACCTTATCGTGCGTGGCATCTGCTGCCTGCGGCCCGGCGTACCCGGGCTGTCGGAAACCATCCGCGTGCGCTCCATCATCGGCCGCTTTCTCGAGCATCCACGGGTCTACTGGTTCCTGAATGGCGGCAAGGAAGAAGCCTGGCTGTCGAGCGCAGACTGGATGGATCGCAACTTCTTTCGTCGTGTCGAGGTGGCATTTCCGGTTACTGAACCAGAACTTCGTGAACGCGTGGTAAAGGAAGCCCTCATCTACAGCCTCGCAGACAATACCCAAGCCTGGGAATTGCGTAGTGATGGTACGTATGAACGTGTTCAACCTTCCACGCACGAGCCGTTTACCGCGCAGACGGCGCTGCTGAAGGAATTGGCCGAGTCGCCGTAAGACACGCCACACTGTAGCGCCGGCTTACGTCGACATGCTGAGAGCGCGGGCCTACCTGAAAATTTAAGTGGAAGCTGGCGTAGGATGGGCATTGCCCACCACATGGGGCATCGATCGGCTTTCGCTGGTGGGCAATGCCCACCCTACAACTACAACGCAGGGTTTTGGCTGGCAGGACTTCCGCGAAAACTTACTGATAGTCCAATTTGATCTTCGCTGTCAGCAGCCACTCCGATTCACGCGTCAAATCCGCCAGCGTCAGTGGATTTTTCTTCAACCAGCCGGGCGGGAAGTGCAATTGCAGCAGTTTGTCGTCAGCATGCAGACGCACCGCGGGCAGGCCCGCGTCGCTGCGCGCCCGGTGCAGCAACACACCAAGGCGCAGCAGCACACACAACCTTTGTGCACTGGTGCGTTGCTCGCGCGGCAGGGCTTCCAGGACATCGCGCGGGAAGCGACGCCGATGGCCACGGATCAAGGCAGCGACCAGCGCCTGCTCCTGCCAGGAAAATCCCGGTAAATCCGAATTGTGCACCAAATAAGCACCGTGCCTATGATACTTGGAGTGCGACACGGCCAGTCCGATCTCGTGCAATCGCGCCGCCCACGATAGCGGACCGGCATACACACCTCCCAAATCCCAGGTCGATGTGAGCTGTGTACGGAACTGCTGGACGGTCTGCTCGACACGTTGCGCCTGTGTGGCATCGATGTGGTAGCGGGTGGTGAGGGAAGCGATGGTGCGCTCGCGTTCGTCTTCCTGGCCTATACGCCCGAGCAGGTCATACAGCAACCCTTCGCGCAGCGCACCTTCCGCCACTTCAAGACGCTCTATGCCAAACGCTTCGAGCGCCGCCATGAGTATTGCCACGCCGCCGGGAAGCACCTGTGCACGTTCCGCGCTCATGCCTTCAATCATGGCGACCGCCCGCACATCGTGCAATGCCAACAGGGTGTCCTGCAATTTCTCCAGGGACGCTGGCGTGATGGCATGGTCGCTGTCATGCTGTCCCTGGATGACGGCACCGATGGCTCGGATAGTGCCGGAGGTGCCATAGGCAGATTGCCATCCGTGCGCATGAAACTGCGCCTTGATTGGCTGGAACTCCAGGGCCGCGGCGGTGCGTGCCCGCGCCATGGCTTTTGCTGTAATATCGCCGTCCGGAAAATAATCACGCGTTGCACTCACACAGCCCATGTGCAGACTCTCCATGATCAGTGCCCGCTGATCTTCACCCAGTATGACTTCGGTGCTACCTCCGCCGATGTCGAGTACCAGGCGCGCGCCGCCGCCCGGCGGCATGGGGCGTACCACGCCCTGGTAGATCAGACGTGCCTCTTCCTGCCCTGAGATCACGTGTATGGCATGGCCGAGCGCGCGTTCCGCGGCCTCGAGGAATTTGTCCGCGTTGCGCGCACGGCGCAACGTATTGGTGCCGACCGCGCGCACGCTGCCCGACGGAAGATCGCGCAGACGTTCACCAAAGCGCGCCAGGCATTCCAGTGCGCGGGTGCGCGCATCCTTATCCAGACGATGATTGGCGTCGAGGCCCGCGGCCAGGCGCACCATCTCCTGCAGGCGATCGACAATATGCAACTGGCCGCCAAGTACGCGCGCCACGATCATGTGAAAGCTGTTCGAGCCGAGGTCGACCGCTGCCAGCATTTCCGGTATGCGGTCGGTGGGTTTTCCCTGCCGGTGTGTGCGCGCAAGCGCGTGTAATAGTGTGCTGACTGTCATATCCATATCCTGAAACTATGACTCGGGAAAACCCACACCCATGCGCTGAGCGGACGCGCTGGAGCTGATTGTAGCTTGTAGGTTGGGGTGAGCAAAGCGAACCCCAACCTACGTACTACAGTACTTACGTACTCGGTAATTCTGGCAGCCGACCCGGATTATGGCCCGTTAACTCCCGGCCACAGTGTGATCGTACAGTATCAGCGTCCATACCATAACCACCAGCAGGATCGCCAACGTTACCGCCGCTGAGCCCATGTCTTTGGCACGCCCGGAAAGTTTATGGTGCTTCTTGCTGATACGGTCCACGGTCGCTTCCACGGCGGAATTGATCAGTTCCACGATCAGCACCATGATCAGGCTGCCAAGCAACAGCGCACGCTCGACCGCATCCCGCC
>JAYUFH010000308.1:0-29464 GCA_043738765.1 Pseudomonadota bacterium
CCGACGAACGCGGTGCCTGGCCCGGTGGGTGGATCGACAATGAGTGCCCCGTACATACCCATCTCCGCGTGTAGCACGGTGTTGACGTGGCAGTGGTAAAAATAGGTGCCCGCCTGTGAGGCGCGCCACTGGTACGTGTAATCTCCAAAGACGTCGAATGAGTAATGTCCGACACCGTCGTTGAATGTGGCTGGCTCGATGCCATGGTGGTGAATCGTGTGCGGGACCATCATGGCCATGGCATTCAGATGCGTATGCACGATCTGGCCCTGGCGCACGCGAATGGCCGGTGCCGGAAAACCGCCGCCCATACCGCCGCCACCCGCGGCGCCGTCGTTGAAACCCCACACCGGCACGCTGACGCCGTTAATGACCTGATTGCCCTGCATGAAGGTGACACGGAAAAATTCAATGTCCGGGGTCACTATTCCCGGTGTTGCGGGCGCATCGGGGTGCAAGCCGCAGTTGCCGGTGATACCGGCGGGGCCACAACCACCGCCCATGCCACCACCCGCCATGCCACCACCGTTCATCATTGCCATCTTTACATACGCGTCACTGCCAAATAAATTTGTCATGATATTCAAGTCCTCTACTCGGTAACGCTGCCCGTTCAAAACCGCAGCTTAGATTACGTTTTACATATCGCCAGAGATATGCCTCAAGGTAGCTGTGCCACTCCCAAGGTCAGATCCGGCTCCGTGGTGGGTGCTGCGCCCAACGTGAGCATGCAATGCATGCCGTGGGGATACATGCCGCCGCCCGCGGTTTGCGACATCTCGGAATGACAGTGCATGGGATAGTTTTGCACCTCGTTGATGACGGCCGGCCACGCATCCGGCGGGCGCTTGAAGGGGTAGATGACATCGCGGCAGTCGAGGGGATACATGGAGCAGACGTCCTTCTGCTTGCGATTGCTGCCGAAGTTCTGCCGGTTGATGCTGCATATCTCGACGTGGTTGCCATGGAAATGCGGTGAGTGCACCATGCCGCCGGCGTTCATGAGGCGCACCAGCGCCGCATCGTTGTACAAACCATAGAGGGCGGAATTGGGCTCGCCCGTCTTGTCATAGCTATTGCCGTTGACCGTGAAATAACGCGGCTGAAAGCTGGAAGGCACGATCGATGTGACGTAATTATCGCCGTTGGCCTGGACCGCGTTGCCCCATATCGGATCGACATTGCCTAGCAGCCATTTGAATTGACGCTTGAAAGTCGGTCCACCGCTAAACGCCTGGTTTTTGATGCCCGCCGGCATCACTACCAGCGACCCGTGCAGTCCCATGATGCGATTGACGCCGCTATTTTGCGTGTCGCAATACAGATAGCTGCCGGGGGCCGGCGCTGCAAAGGAAATTTGCGCCGTGCCGCCCGCGGGCGCAGCGAGCTTGATGCTGGTGCCTGGTACAGCGATGACCACGGGTGTATTAAGCGTATTGCTCAACGCTAGCAGTATTGTGTCGCCGGCTTGACAAATAATCGTCGGCCCGGGCACGGTCAGCAAACCGGTATTGCTGAAGCCGAACATGAAGGTTGCGATACCGTCGATTTGCGTGACATTGCCCTTCATCGCCGTCAAGCTCACGGCGATAGTCTGAGCCAGCGCACGCGGCGCCCACGTCAGCAGGCCGCTGGCGCCGGCCACCGTCGCGACGACTGCGCCAGTGCTCATACGCAAAAAATCCCGTCTCTTGATTTTCATTTATTGCGCGCTCCTTGGATTATGTAGTGATGGAAAAACGTGGCAACTATACTGTGCTGTCAAGGGTTCGTTCTGTCATAATTCGGACATGGATAAAACGTTAGAATTTAATATAATACTTATGCAACTAATGAAGTCGGCAAAAATTAAGATGTCTACACATCGCATGCAGCAAGGAGGCTAGCCTGAACAATTCCACCCCTGTATTAACCCAGGATTTCTGGCTTGCTACTTTTCCGCGCTTGGCCACCATCATCGACCCGGCCTGGGTGTCCGCACGTGCAGCGTCCCAACTCTTCGAGTTTCCACAGGGAACAATAATGATGCGCCCGGGGGAGTCCAGCCCGGGTTTTGTTTTAATTGCCAAGGGGTGTATGCGTGTCTATCAACGGGCACAAAACGGACGCGAGATTGCTTTATATCGGACACTGGCGGGAGAAATATGCCTGTTAACGTTGGCAAATCTGCTCAATAACACCACCTATTCCGCAGAGGCCATGGCAGAGGAAGCGGTGGGCGCTGTCATTATTCCGTTGGCTGACTTTCAAAAAGCCCTCAAAGATTCAGAGGAGTTTCGTCTAACCCTTTTCGCAATCCTGTCGCAGCGTCTGAGCGACATGATGCATCTGGTTGGGCGGGTCGCCTTTCAACCCCTGGACATGCGTCTCGCCAACCTGCTCGGTCAGCGCTTCGAGGAGGGCAAAACAATGTCTCTGCGTGTGACGCATCAGAAGTTGGCACACGAACTCGGTACCACGCGCGAGGTCACAAGCCGCCTCCTGAAGGAGTTTGAGCAACTGGGCTGTATTCGTCTGTGCCGTGGATCGATCGAATTACTGTCGGCACAGGACCTGGCACTGCTTACCAAGTCTGCGGTTGTATAACCTATACCCTTATTTTCCGATTGTGCCTTTAGTTACAGACTTCCCCGACATAGCGATTTAGCATCGTGCAGCGCTCCAATATAGGGCGTCAGCACTTTGGCGTTGCACTGTGCTGGATGGGAGCGAGGCAGGATGCCCTGGCGTCTAAAAAAATTATGTCACCACCACACGGAAGAACAACATATGGAGCAACTTCAAAAGCGGGTTTGTGCGCCTTTAGATTTTCTGGAACAGTTGCAGGAAGCTGACAAAAATGAACTCCACAGTTCGGGAAAAATACGAACCTTCGAAAAAAATGATTTCATTTTTAAAGAAAATGGCAACGATTTCAACGTCTATGTCCTGAAAAGCGGGCGCGTTAAGATTTTTGTCAGCTCAGCCGAAGGGCGGGATGTCGTGCTGTGGTTCGCCGTTGCCGGAGAAATATTTGGCTTGGCCGAAAGTTTTCAAGAAAAGCCAAGAATGATTTATGCACGTGCGGCGGAATCTTGTGAGGTGCTCTGCATCGCGCGTACTCAGTTTAAGGAATGGCTGGCTACGCATCCGGAAGGTGCATTCAGTTTAATGAAGATCATGGCACTGCGGATGCGTGAGCTTGGCCAGCGTTTCTTGAGTCTTGCGAGCGGCAATATCCAGAGCGAGATCGCACAGCTTCTCGTCCGCCTGGGAGCGTCCCATGGTCGGTTCGCCGGGCAGCATATCCATATGGGCATCCCGTTAACCGAGCAGGACATCGCGGACATGGTAGGCACTACTCGTCAAGGCGTCAGTACCTGCCTGGCTCAAATGAAACGTCAGGGCATAGTTCACTTCGAACGCCATTTTCTGATTATCAAACAGCCGGAAGGTCTGCAGCAGATAGCCGAAGGGTTGAGAAATATGCCAACGATCGAGCGCCGGACGAACAAACGTGCCTGGCTGAGTAGAGCTAGTCAGTAGCTGGATAGGGTCAATCATGCGTCTGCAAATACAGGCTTTCTATTGAAGTCCACGGCAATGCCGCTTGCGGTTTGCGGCCATGGCGTTGTTGGCAGCAGGCCATTGTCCTTATCCGGCCTGTTGTCACATGCCCACCTGTACAACTGAGTCGGTGCCATCAAGCGACCGGGAGAGGAGTCTCCGGTGACGTGTGTAGCTGGCGGGCATGCTTCTCGATAAATACTTGGTGCAGGATCTGTGTAGTAAGTACCGTGAACAGCGTCCACTCGAGTTGAGTCAACCGATAAGCGGTATTCAGATCGGTTGGGATTGCCATGCCGTACAATTCCCGTTGTACTGTCGCCACGCGGTCAGGATCGAAAAGATCGGATTTGATCAGTGCTTCGCGTGAAAGATACTTCTGCAGATCGCCCGCCCGCTCGGCTGTAAAGAACCAGGCACTGATAGGTGTGTAGAAACCGCGCTTTTTGTATGCATGCGGAACGCTCGGAAGTCGCGGCATCATGCACTGCTTCAAGATATATTTCTCGTTTAAGCCGTTGAGCTTCATGTGTGGTGGCATTTGAGCGAGCAGTTCGATCAGTGGGTGGTCGAGGAATGGCACGCGTGCCTCTACCCCATGTGCCATGCTGAGGCGATCGCTCTTCCACAGGATCCAGCCCGGCAGGCGTGTTTTCATCTCAAAATACAAAGACTGGTTGATCGCATCGCAGCCAGAAAGTTGCGGTTGCATGCCAGCGACGAGCGCGTCCATTTGCATCTCCCCGTCTATCGAGGCGTCATCGCGCATGATTCCTGCACGTTGCCCGCGTGTGATTTGCCAGAAGTCGTGCCACGCCGGATAAAAACCAAAACGGTCCAGCGTCTGCCGTTGCGCGTTACGTGCGTGCAGGGAAAGCAATAGTTGCATCTGATCGCGCGAAAAATAGCGTGTGTACTGGTGGAAGTAACGCCAGCGGCGGAACATACTTTTCAATGCACCGTTTGACCTAATCCGCATAGAGTCCTGGCGGAAACAGTCGTAACCCGCCAATATCTCATCGGCGCCGTCACCGGTATAGACGACCTTGTACTGGTTTGATTTCACCAGACCCGACAACAAATAATGCGGAATATCGACTGCCATTCGTTGCGGTTGTTCAAGGTGGTAAATGCACTGAACCAGGTCATCGAGATAGCCTTGCGGTCGTGCATCCTGCAGGCGCAGTTCGGCATTGGCGACACCCATGGATTGCGCAATCGCACGGTACTGGGGGGACTCGTCATAGTCAGCATTCTCGAAACCGATGGAGAACGTCTGCACCTTTGGCTGGATGTCGGCCAGCAGCCGGGTGACGCTGCACGAGTCGATGCCCCCGGAGAGATAGGAACCGATCGCGACGTCGCCGATAGCATGGCTCGCGACGGCGTCTTGAAATGCGTCGGCGAAGCGCGGGGCCCAGTAGCCTTCATCCATGCTTTCGTAATCCCCGGCCTGGGGAAAGTTGATATCCCAGTAGCGTTCCAGGCGTGGTTTGGTGCCGGCCGCGATACGCAGCGTATGGGCTGGAGGTAATTCAAAAATATGCGCGAAAGGGGTGTGCGGAGTGATGGCGAACTGATAAGTAAAATAGTTTTTTATAGACGCGCGATCCAGTTCAGGCTTTACCAGTCCCGACGCCAATATCGCCTTGATCTCCGACGCGGCGACAAACGCCTGGTCGTCGTTGTAATAATAGAGTGGTTTGATGCCTAACCGGTCGCGCGCCAGAAACAGCTCACCAGAAATCCTGTCATGGATCGCGAAAGCAAACATGCCGCGCAGTTTAGCTACCGACTTCGCCCCGAATTCCCGGAATATTTCCAGCACCACCTCAGTGTCAGACTGCGTGCGAAACGCCACAGTACCCATGCTCAGGGACTTGCGCAGGCTCTGATAATTGTAAGCCTCGCCGTTATAGGTGATGACCAGCTGGCCATCGGCGGTCTGCATAGGTTGCAGTCCGCCATGGATATCCACGATGCTCAGACGCGTGTGGGCCAGGGTGACGCCACGCCGCGAAAAAAGATGAGCAGCATCCGGCCCGCGATGCGCGAGGGCTTGCAGCATGGCGCGAGCGCGCCATGCCTCAGGCGTGCTGCCGTCATGTTTGAGGATGATTGCGATGCCGCACATGACGTCTGTGGACCTTCCTGGAGAATGTAAGGGCGTTCATAAATGACAACGGCACCCGAAGGTGCCGTTGTTTACTACGCAGCAGACGAGGACTACACAATCAGTCCTCTGCGGGCATTACATGCCACCGCCCATCCCGCCGCCCATGCCACCACCCATTCCACCACCCATTCCACCACCCATAAAACCTCCTAAGATAAATTAATGATTGGGAAAAAACTCTAACGTTCCTTCCGGACATCTGAAGGAAACGTGAAATTACAGGAGTGCCTCCTGCTTAATCTGTCGGATTTCTGACATTTTTATGAGTGCCTTATGGGTGGACCTGTCGAGCCGACAGACGGTTGCGCCAGGGCCGGCATTAATTTACCTGCAACTATCGCATTCCGAAAAGTTGGTGCGACTGAAACACTTCGAATATTCCCTCTGGATTCTTGTAGGAGCGGAAAAACCTCTGGAACGCTTCCTGTTGAATCTGTCAGAAATCGGACAGTTCTGAAATAATTTTTGTGTATCATCCCTCCACGATTTTCTGAACCGACAGATTAGGTTATGAATTGGAAAGCTGCGACTCATGCACAATAATTGCCCATCCATACAGACGGCCCGGCGTGTCATTGCATGACAACAGCGCAGTCGGTATAAATATCCAGTAAGCAACTCTTAACAATAACTAAAAAACGTCCAGGTAATCTTCGATGCCCGTCTTCTTTGCCGCCAGTTTTCTTGTTCTCTCTGGCATTGCCAGCTTGACGTACCAAGTCACCTGGGTAAGGTTGCTTGGGTTGAGTATGGGTTCGACCAGCGCCTCAATCAGTACTGTGCTGGCGGCTTTCTTTTTCGGAATGGCGATGGGAAGTTATTTGGCGGAACGAATTACCCGCAACCGTATTAACAGTTTTAAACCCTATGTTGTTTTGGAATTTTTAATCGGCGTCAGCGGCTTGGCACTGTTGCCAATACTGCTCCACCTTGATGGCTTGCTGGCCCTTTTTCCCGCGGTCGGCACGGAACTCAGCCTCAAATTTGCCGTCGCCATGGTATTGTTGTTTATTCCCACGCTGTGCATGGGCGCAACGTTTCCGGTCATGGCCTCTATTCTGATTCGCCGCCACGGCGAGGTCGGTTTGCGCATGGGTCAGCTCTACAGTCTGAATACGGCCGGTGCCGTATTGGGAGCTGCGTTTACCGGTTTCGTCTTCATTCCGAACTGGGGACTGGACGGTTCGATCTACATCGCCTTCGCGTTGAACATGACGATAGTACTCGTGGCGCTGTCCGTTGACCGGCACTGGACATTGCCGGCCATGGAACCAACGCCGACTCCAGTGCTAACCGGTCCTGAGTCGTCCGGGGATGACAAAGGCTATCAGCTGCGCGCCTTGATCGTCCTGGCCGCGACCGGGTTCGTCTCGATCGCAACGCAAGTCGGCTGGACCAAGTATCTCGCTATTTTTACCGGCACAACGATTTATGGATTCGCCGTCATCCTGACCGTATTCTTGAGTGGCATTGCCGCCGGCTCCTGGGCTATCAAGTCGCATCTCGAAAAAATACACGCGCCACAGATATGGATGGCTGCGGGCCTGGTGCTGCTGGGTTTTTCATTAATCGCCACGCGCATGGGTTTTAGCGCGCTCCCGCCGATTTACGCAAAGATCAATCATCTCAGCAGCGCGCCGTTTTTACTGCACCTGGCGAAATATGCCATCGTGTTTGCGTTGTTGTTCATCCCCACCTTTCTGCTCGGCGCGTTATTTCCGCTTAACCTGAAATTATATTGCGGCACATTGCAGGCAGTACGCATGCGCATCGGCAAGGCCTACTCGGTGAATACCGTAGCCAGCATTGTGGGCGCTATTTTCGCCGGTTTCTGGTTCATCCCGCGCTATGGCACTGACCATCTGCTGACGCTTATGGCGGTGGCAACCCTGCTGCTCGCGCTGATGTTTTTGCCCACATTGCGGCAGCCCGCATTGCGTTTTGCCCTGCTTGGTTCCGTCACGGTTGCCTTCCTTGCCGCCTGGCTGGCGCCGCATCTGAGTTATCAGGCACTGGTTGCGTCGGTGGACTACCAGTGGGACACCGACGCGCAGAGTGGCAAGAAACCCGCGTTCCTGTTTCTCAAAGAAGGCAAGGCCGGCGTCATCAGCCTCGTTACCTACGATCATAACGTTGCGAAATTGCAAAATAACGGGCTGAACGAATCGATGATCAACATGCATGACCCGAACAAGGCATTGCTGGTCGAGACGCTATTGGGGCTGGTCCCCTACATGCTGCACGAAAATCCAAAATCCGCGTTTGTCATCGGTTTTGGCGGCGGCATTACGACGCGTGCCTTGACCCTGACTGATCTTAAGTCGATCCGGGTGGTTGAGCTTGAACCGGCCGTGGTCGAAGCCGACCGCCATATTGCCGCAGGGGATATTCCAGCATTGCGGGACCCGCGCGTGCATCTGGATTTTAACGATGCGCGTAATACCTTGCTGGTTGAGCGAACCCGCTATGACCTCATCGTTGCGCAACCCTCGCACCCGTGGCTGGCCGGCGCTGCCAATGTGTTCACGCTGCAATTCTGGGACATCGTTAAATCGCGGCTGAACGAGAGAGGCGTGTTCGGGCAGTGGGTCAATCTCTTTAACATGGACGCGACCACGTTGCGTTCCCTGTTTCAGGCATTTTATCAGGTATTCCCGCAGGGCATGAGTTTCGCGAATCTCAACACTGGAGACCTGGTGTTAATTGGTTCGAAGCAGCCACTGACGTTCGACTACGAGCGTATGACACATATCCTGGAACAACCAAAAATCAAGGCGACCCTCGGTACCCATGGAATTTATACACCTGCCGACCTGCTCTGGTACTTCGCCCTGTCGCGCGACGAAGCAGTTGCCGCCGCCGGCAATGCCCGGCCTAACACCGACACCAATATTATTTCCGAGGTACGTTTATCCGCGCTGACTGCGCAACCCACCGGCGATGAAGACCCCTATGCTTTCTTGCGCCGGCATTTTCATTTGGATTTAATTCCCTACCTGGGCGACAAAGCCGCCGACCGGCTCTACGCACAGGCCGATCGCTATTTTTCCTGGAACGACTCGGACCTGGCCGGGAAAGCCGCACAACAATTGGCGAAAATCGATCCGGTGCGTGGCCGTGGCGTAGAGTACGAACGTGCCTGGCGGGCGCATGATTATGCGCGCGCCGCCGCGCTCTATGCCCAGCATCAGGAGTGGCCCGACCGTACGCACCAGCAGCATGCCCAAATGCTGGTACAGCAGGGTTATTTCAATGCGGCGCGGAAATCGCTGCGGCGAATCAAGGACCCGGTCGTGCGTAAGGCGGCTTACGCAGCGCTACTGCCTAAACGAACGGCTGGGCCCGGCAAGCTTGGGCAGAATATCCTCCCTTGATGGACGGATATTCCCATGGCAACGGACGCCGTGTAGAAATTATTGCCTTCTATCTTCGTTGATGCGCCAGCGCAACGCGATATCCTTCGTGGTGCGCTGACAACTCGGCATGGGTGCCAATATCCGCACTGCCATTACCATTCAGGTAAACGATCCGGTCTACGCCCTGTAGGGTGGAGTATCGATGTGCGATCACGATAGTGGTGCGCCCGCGGCGCGCGACCGCCAGTGCCTGCTGCAAAGCAAGCTCCGACTGTGCGTCCAGCGCCGAGGTTGCCTCGTCGAAGATCAGTAAAGAGGATTTTTTCAGCAATGCCTGCGCGATTGCCAGGCGTTGCTTTTGTCCGCTGGACAGACGCGCGCCCTGCGCGCCCAACGTTGTCTCGTAGCCCTGCGGGAGCTGTAGGATAAATTCGTGCGCCTGTGCATGACGTGCCGCGCCTATTATCTCCGCCTCGCTCGCGTTGGTGTTGGCAAGCAACAGGTTGGCGCGCACGCTGTCATCGAGCAAGAATGGTTCCTGCCACACCACCGCCAGATGATCGCGCAAAGAGGCCACGCGTATATCGCGCAGATCGTGGCCGTCCAGGTAAATGGCCCCCTCCACCGGATCGTAGAAGCGCAACAGCAGGCGCGCGAGCGTCGATTTCCCGGAACCGCTGGCCCCCACCAAGCCGATAAACTCTCCCGGCTGGATATCGAGATGGAAGCCTTGCAGCATGCGCGGCGTGTCGGCGTAGGCGAAACCGACATCCGCGAAGCGCACGGCGCCCATGACCTTTGACAAAGAGAGTGCCGGCGTACGTTCATGCACCATCGGTGCGCTATCCAGGATCTCGGCCACGCGCACCGCCGCGGCCGCGCGGATTTGCGATTCGACTGGAATATTGGCCAGACCCTGCAGCGGCCTGGTGAGATAACCGGTATACAGCAGAAAATTGATCAACCCGCCCAGGGTCAAGACCCCGCGTCCAATTGCCCCCACCCCGAGCACCACGAGCACAATGGCGCACAATGCAGCCAGCAATTCAAAGCTCACGATAAAGGTATTCTGGGTGAGCAGATTGCGCATGGCCGCGCGGCGGAAATCGGCGAACAACTGTGAGAAGCGCGTCATCATCTCCGGTTCGGCGTTGAATGAACTGATGCCCTGGAGATTGGCGAGCGACGCCTCTTCGAATGCGCTCATATCCCCTTGTCGGGCGAGAAACTGTCCGGAGCAGCGACGCATGCGCGCGGAGAAGTAGCGTTGATGCAGCCAGAATAACGGCGACAAGGCGAGCGCCACCAAGGTCAGGCGCGGCTCCATCCACAGCAACACCGCGACGTAGACCAGGAAAGTCAGGCCATGGGTGAACAGCTGACCGGGCACCAGTACCAAAAGTTGCGATACCCGACTGACGTCCTGGGCCAGTCGCGCCAGCAGATCGCCCGCGGCGTATTGGGTTTTAACCGGCGTCGATAACAGCAGCAGATGCGCATAGAGCGCGCGTCGTATGGAAAATATCACGCGTTGCTCCATCCATTCGTACAAATAGTAGTTGGCGTAACGCAGGAGTTGCAACAGCACCACCAGTGCCGTCACGGCGAGAAAATAACCCGGTAAGTCCTCGAAGCGGCCGGCATGCAACAGGTCGAATCCATGTCCGACCATCCAGATCAGCACCGCCGAGCTGGCGACGATGCCGAGTATTACGATTGCATTGATCGCCAGGCGGCCCGTATCCGGCCTAAGAAATTTGGCGAAGCGGCGTATCGAATGTATCAAATCGGCGGAGGGATGGCCCCCAGTAGCTAGCGTCATCGGTTACATCCTTGTATGGGATAAACTGCGTATTGATGCGGGATAATATCGCGTGCGGCCGCCAACTGTCATTGCCGAACGATGATCTTCGGTAGCGAGTTTAGTTTAAATACTTAAAAGGTTGGGCATGTTTCTGGACGGCAGAGGGCACTGCTTTATAGTACCAATCTGTCGCAACGATGCCGGCGACCCGCCATGGCGATTGCGCGCGCAAGGCGCTTGCCGCCTGGCATCCTGTGTCGGTGGCGGCTACTTTCAGAGGCGATGAGGATTCACGCCTATCAGTAGTCGAGCGATTTTCTGAGTCCGATCAGGGCCCTGGACAGTCGGCCGTGGCTGGATCATTTCGGTGGAGGAGGGCAAGGTAACCGCCTGGGTTATCCAGAGGGAAGGAGACGACCGCCGCAAGGATTAGAGAGGGCCTTTGGATCCTGCATTTATGGCTGCCCCCGAGTGGGTAAGTGTCCCTGGGGGTGTTCGCCCTGTAAGAAGAATCGCTTAACGCGTTGATTTTCCGCCGTCCCTCCCGTAAAATTCCGCTTCAGCCGGAAAACCTTTTTTCCCCTAATTCAAGCGGAAGAGGCCGATCACGCCTCTTCCGCTTTTGTACATCTACGCCCCGAGGTATTTCGCTGATGCGGCCTGCACTGCTTGCGCTGGAAGAGGGTTCTCTGTTCCCCGGAGAGGCCATCGGTATTTCAGGGCAGGCGGTGGGCGAGGTCGTATTCAACACCGCCATGACCGGCTACCAGGAAATCCTCACGGATCCATCCTACGCCCGCCAGATTGTGACCCTCACGTATCCGCATATCGGCAACACCGGTTGCACCAGCGAGGATATGGAGTCCGCCAAGGTCTATGCCACCGGCCTGGTGATCCGCGATCTGCCGCCACTCTCCAGCAGTTGGCGCGCCACCTCGACCCTGGGGGATTTCCTGCGCAAGCAGAAAGTGGTGGGCATTACCGGCATCGACACACGCCGTTTGACGCGCTTGTTGCGCGAGAAAGGGGCCCAGAACGCCTGTATCGTGGCGGTGGACGAGGGCGAAAAGATCGATAAGAAGGCGGCACTGGAACAGGCGCGGGCCTTCGCCGGCCTCAAGGGCATGGACCTGGCCAAGGTGGTGAGCGTCAAGAATGCCTACGACTGGACCGAGGGCGGCTGGGATCTGGCTAGTGGCTATCGCAAGGATCCGGCCACCCGCTTCAAGGTCGTGGCCTACGATTTCGGCATTAAGCGTAACATCCTGCGCATGCTTGCGGACCGCGGTTGTGCCGTGACCGTGGTACCGGCCAAGACCAGCGCGGCCGACGTGCTGGCGCTGAAGCCTCACGGGGTGTTTCTATCCAATGGCCCCGGCGATCCGGAGCCGTGCACCTATGCCATCGAGGCGATCCGCGACATCGTCGCCATCGGCCTGCCGGTGTTCGGCATCTGCCTCGGTCATCAACTGCTGGGGCTGGCGTCCGGCGCGCGTACCCTGAAAATGAAGTTCGGGCATCACGGCGCCAACCACCCGGTGCAGGATCTCGCCTCTGGCCGCGTGATGATCACCAGCCAGAACCACGGTTTTGCCGTGGACGAGGCGACGCTGCCCGCTATATTGCGCGTTACCCATCGCTCGCTGTTCGACGGTACCATTCAGGGTCTGGCGCGTACCGACCAGCCGGCGTTCTGTTTTCAGGGTCACCCGGAGGCGAGCCCCGGCCCGCACGACGTCTCACCCCTGTTCGACCGGTTTATTCACCTCATGGAGAAGTCGCACGCCGCCGGTGGCAAGTTGCCGGGAAAAACTGTTCGGGAAGGACAGGCCTTGTGACCCCTTTCTTGCCACTTGCTACTGGTTGCTGACATCCATGCCCAAACGTACAGACATCAAATGTATCCTCATCATCGGCGCCGGACCCATCGTCATCGGCCAGGGCTGCGAGTTCGATTATTCCGGCGCCCAGGCCTGCAAGGCGCTGAAGGAAGAGGGCTACCGGGTCATCCTGGTGAATTCCAATCCCGCCACCATCATGACCGACCCGGACCTGGCGGATGCCACCTATATAGAGCCGATCAACTGGCAGTCCGTGGCGCGCATCATTGCCAAGGAGCGCCCGGACGCGTTGCTGCCCACCATGGGCGGGCAGACCGCGCTTAACTGCGCCCTGGATCTGGATCGCGAGGGTGTGCTGGCCGAATACAAGGTGGAGATGATCGGCGCCAAGCGCGACGCCATCGACAAGGCCGAGGATCGCGAGCTGTTCAAGAAGGCCATGGAGGATATCGGTCTGGGTGTGGCGCGTGGCGCCGTCGCCCACAGCATGGAAGAGGCCTTGCAGGTGCAGGCCATGATCGGCTTCCCGACCATCATCCGGCCGTCCTTTACCCTGGGCGGCAGCGGCGGCGGCATCGCCTACAACAAAGAAGAATTCGTCACCATCTGTGAGCGCGGCCTGGATGCCTCGCCGACGCGCGAACTGCTGATCGAGGAATCGCTTATTGGTTGGAAGGAATACGAGATGGAGGTGGTGCGCGACAAAAACGACAACTGCATCATCATCTGTTCCATCGAGAACTTCGATCCCATGGGCGTGCACACCGGCGACTCCATCACCGTGGCGCCGGCGCAGACCCTCACCGACAAGGAATACCAGATCATGCGCGACGCTAGCATATTGGTGCTGCGCGAGATCGGCGTCGAGACCGGGGGTTCCAACGTGCAGTTCGCCATCAATCCCAAGGACGGGCGCATGATCGTGATCGAGATGAATCCGCGCGTGTCGCGTTCCTCCGCACTGGCCTCCAAGGCCACCGGCTTTCCCATCGCCAAGGTCGCGGCCAAGCTGGCGGTGGGTTACACCCTGGACGAACTCAAGAACGATATCACCGGGGGGCGCACGCCGGTCTCCTTCGAACCATCCATCGACTACGTCGTGACCAAGTTTCCACGTTTTACTTTTGAGAAATTCCCTAAGGCCGATCCGACCCTGACCACGCAGATGAAGTCCGTGGGCGAGGTCATGGCCATCGGGCGCACCTTTCAGGAGTCGTTGCAGAAGGCCTTGCGCGGCCTGGAGATCGGCTCCTATGGTCTGGAGCCGAGGCTCGATCCGGCCCTCGACGCGGATGCGGCGCGCAAAAAGCTGAGTCAGGAGTTGCGTGTACCGAACGCCGAGCGCGTCTGGTACATCGCCGACGCCTTTCGCTTTGGCATGAGTATTGCCGAAATTTTCGATCTGACCCATATCGACCCCTGGTTCCTGGTGCAGCTGGAAGAGCTGGTGACGATGGAAGGCGAGATCGCGAAGTCGAAAAAGAAAAAACCGAACGCCGAGCGCATCCGTCAGTGGAAGCGCAAGGGTTTCTCCGACCGGCGCCTGGCGACGCTGCTGGAGTCGACGGAAGACGCATTTCGCACCCTGCGCCACAAGGCCGGCGTGCGGCCGGTGTACAAGCGTGTGGATACTTGCGCGGCGGAGTTCGCCTCCAGCACCGCGTATATGTACTCGACCTACGAAGAGGAATGCGAGGCGGCGCCTTCGACGCGCGAAAAGATCATCGTACTCGGCGGCGGGCCCAACCGCATCGGTCAGGGCATCGAGTTCGATTATTGCTGCGTGCACGCGTCCTACGCCCTGCGCGAGGATGGTTACCAGACCATCATGATCAACTGCAATCCCGAGACCGTGTCCACGGACTACGATACGTCGGATCGTTTGTATTTCGAACCCTTGACCCTGGAGGACGTGCTGGAGGTCATCCACCTGGAAAAGCCTAAGGGCGTGATCGTGCAGTATGGCGGTCAGACACCGCTCAAATTGGCGCGCGACCTGAAGAAAAACAAGGTGCCGATCATCGGCACCTCCCCCGACTCCATCGACAAGGCGGAAGACCGCGAGCGCTTCCAGAAGCTGATCCAAAAGCTGGGTCTGCTGCAGCCGCCCAATGCCACCGCGCGCAATCCGGAACAGGCGGTCAAGCTGGCGGAGACCATCGGCTATCCGTTGGTGGTGCGCCCGTCGTACGTGCTGGGTGGTCGCGCTATGCAGATCGTGCATGACCGCGACAGCCTTGAGACCTATATGCGCACCGCGGTGAGCGTGTCCAACGACTCGCCGGTGTTGCTCGATCGTTTTTTGAACGACGCTATTGAAGTCGATGTGGACGCCATCTGCGACGGCAAGAAAGTGGTGATCGGCGGCATCATGGAGCATATCGAGGAGGCCGGCGTGCATTCCGGCGACTCCGCCTGCTCGCTGCCGCCCTTCAGTCTGTCGAAGAAGATACAGGACCGGTTGCGCGTCCAGACGGTACAGCTGGCCAAGGCGCTCAAGGTTGTGGGACTCATGAACATCCAGTTTGCCGTGAAGGGCAATGATATCTATGTGCTGGAGGTGAACCCGCGCGCCTCGCGTACCGTTCCCTTCGTCTCCAAGGCCACGTCGCGCCCCCTGGCCAAGATCGCCGCGCGTTGCATGGTCGGTACCCCTCTGGCGAAACAGGGGGTGGTGTCGGAGGTTATCCCGGCTTATTATTCGGTGAAGGAAGCGGTGTTTCCCTTCATCAAGTTCCCCGGCGTCGACACGGTGTTGGGTCCGGAGATGAAATCCACCGGCGAGGTTATGGGCATAGGCCGCACCTTTGGCGAGGCCTTCTCGAAATCCCAAATGGCCGCCGGTTCGGAAATCCCGCGCAGTGGCCGCATGTTCATCAGCCTGCGCGATACCGATCAAAAAGCCGGCGTGGAAGTGGCGCGTTACTTTTCCACTCACGGTTTCGAGGTGCTGGCGACGCGCGGTACCGCGGCCATCATGCTGGCGGCCGGTGTCGCGGTGAAGGCGGTCAATAAAGTCTCGGAAGGCCGGCCGCATATCGTCGACATGATCAAGAACGACGAGATCGATATCATTCTGAATACCGTTGCGGATACCCAGAGTATCGCCGATTCCTACGAAATCCGGCGCGAGGCCCTGTTGCACAAGGTCACTAATTACACCACCCTGGCAGCGGCGCGGGCCGCCTGCGAGGGCCATCGGCAGGCCGGCGAGTTCGATGTGTATTCGCTGCAGGCGCTGCACAAGGAGATCAAATTATGAGCAAGGTGCCACTGACCGTTGCCGGCGCCGAGAAGTTAAGGGCGGAGCTGCTGCGCCTGAAGACCGTCGATCGCCCGCGCATCATCCAGGCCATCGCCGAGGCGCGCGCCCACGGTGATCTGTCGGAAAATGCCGAGTATCACGCGGCCAAGGAACAGCAATCCTTCGCCGAGGGACGTATCAAAGACATCGACGGCAAGTTGTCCAACGCGCAGATCATCGATCCGCGCACCGTCAGCGCCAACGGCCGGGTAGTGTTCAGCGCCACCGTCGACCTGATGGACGAGGACAGCCAGCAGGAGGTGACCTATCAGATCGTGGGTGACGACGAGGCGGATATTGCCGAAGGAAAAATCTCCGTCGGCTCACCCATCGCCCGCGCGCTCATCGGCAAGGAGGTGGGGGATTCCGTGGAGGTGAACGTACCGGACGGCGTGCGGCACTATGAAATTCTCGGCGTGCGTTACGTCTGACGATGGCAATGGTTCCGTTCTCCGGACACTCAACACTCCCTACGCTACGCTCACCCATAGCCATCGCCCGCTCACGGGTGGCTGAACCGCATCGCAAAAGGATAACGCCGCATGTACCCGGATAAAGTCAGTGGTCTGTGGTTGTCCCTGGAACGCCTGCTCCTGACGCTGTGGGTCGGGGGCATGCTGGTGGTGGGCTACGTCGTCACGCCGGTGCTTTTTTCCTCCCTGGGCGATCGCATGCTGGCGGGGGGCGTCGCCGGGCGCTTGTTCAGTTACATGAGTCTTATCGGCCTCATCTGCGGCGTTTTGCTACTGTGGGTGTGGTGGCTACGTGATGGCCGCGCGGTTGTGCGTGACTGGCGCCTCTGGGCGGTGTGCGCGATGTTGTTGATCGCCCTCATTGGCGAATTCGGCCTCGCCCCGCGCATGCAGGAGATTAAACAGGCTGCCGGTGCGGCGTTGGTGCCTGGCAGCGAGTTGTATCGGCAGTTTTCCCGCCTGCACGGGCTATCCAGCGTGCTGTTTCTGGTTAACAGCCTGCTGGGACTGGGCTTGGTGCTGCTACCGTCCGGGCCCCGGGCCGGGGTTAATCCCGTGGCAGGGTGATCTGGGGATTTTCGCCGCAACGATAGACCACCGCCATACGACCGATGGTCTGCACCGGTTCGGCGGCGGTTTTGGCGCAGATGCGTTCGACAACCCCCTCACGACCGTCGCGGTCACCGGCGGGGAGTTTGATTTTCAGCAGCTCGTGATAGGCCAGGGCGAGTTCGATTTCCGCCAGGACCGCCGCACTCAAACCCGCAGCCCCGATGGTGACAACGGGTTTGCGGCTCTGCGCCTGGGCGCGAAGAAATTTCAGCTGATGTCGTGTCAGGGGCATATACTTTCCGGGTAGACCTTCACAAACCGCACTTTAAAGACCGCATGATACCGTATCCCGAGACGTTCCCCCATGGCCCGTAGCAAGAGCAGTGGCGCTTGGCTGGCTGAGCATTTTGCCGACGAATTCGTCAAGCGTGCCCAGAAAGAGGGCTATCGCTCCCGTGCCATTTACAAATTGCAGGAAATTGACCAGCGGGACCGTTTGTTGCGGCCGGGAATGACGGTGCTCGACCTGGGCGCCGCCCCCGGGGGTTGGTCGCAGTACGCTCAGGCGCGCGTGGGCCAAACCGGGCGGGTCGTGGCCCTGGATATTCTGCCCATGGGTGGCCTACCGGGTGTAGAGATCATCGAGGGGGATTTCACCGAACAGGCCGTGCTGGATCGATTGCTCGATACCCTGGCCAGTCGTCCGGTGGACCTTGTAATCTCGGATATGGCGCCCAATATTAGTGGGATCGGACTGTCGGATCAGGCGCGCGCCATGTATCTCGCGGAATTGGCCTGGGATTTCGCCCGGCAGCATCTCAAACCCGGCGGACACCTGTTGATGAAGGTCTTTCAGGGTCAAGGGTTTAGCCAGTTATATAAGGACATCCAACGAGGTTTCGAGCGCGCAGTGTCGCGCAAACCCAAGGCCTCGCGTCCACGTAGCACTGAGTTATACCTTCTGGGAAAGGGGTTTAAGGGGAATCCATAAACCCAGGCGGCGTTGATGTGCTTGCAATGCGGTTGTATCGCCCCGATAGACATTGCAGAATGGATAAAACACGGCGCCATGCGGTCTCATTTCAACCTGCCGTTAACCCGAATTCATACCGTTAACCTGAATTACCGTCTGAAGAGGCTAAATCTTGAATAATCTCGCGAAGAATCTGCTGTTGTGGCTCATCATTGCCGTGGTGCTCATAACGGTATTCAACAATTTCGGCAATCATCAGGCGCCGCCGCGTGACCTGGAGTATTCCCAGTTCTACAACCAGTTGAATAACGGCCAGATCGACAAGGTGATCATCGAGGGCCGCGTCATCACCGGTTCCACCAAGAATAACGAGAAGTTTCGCACCTACAGCCCCGAGACCGACAACCGATTGCTCGTGGGTGATTTGCTGAAGAACGGTGTAACCGTGGAAGGCAAACCGCCCCAGGAACAACCGCTGTGGCTGCAGATTCTTATCAGCTGGGCGCCGATGCTGCTGCTCATCGGATTCTGGTTCTATATGATGCGCCAGATGCAGGGCGGCGGCGGCGGCCGCGGCGGCGCCATGGGTTTTGGCAAGAGCCGCGCGCGCATGCTGACGGAAGACCATAATAAGGTCACCTTCGAGGATGTGGCCGGCGTGGAAGAGGCCAAGGAGGAGGTCGGCGAGCTGGTGGAGTTCCTGCGCGACCCAAGCAAGTTCCAGAAACTCGGCGGCCGTATCCCGCGTGGCGTGCTCATGACCGGCTCCCCCGGTACCGGCAAGACCCTGTTGGCCAAGGCCATTGCGGGTGAAGCCAAGGTGCCGTTTTTCTCCATTTCCGGTTCCGACTTTGTGGAGATGTTCGTTGGCGTGGGCGCCTCGCGCGTGCGCGACATGTTCGAGCAGGCGAAGAAACACGCCCCCTGCATTATCTTCATCGACGAAATCGACGCCGTCGGCCGCCAGCGTGGTGCCGGCCTTGGGGGCGGACATGATGAGCGCGAACAGACGTTGAACCAGCTGTTAGTCGAGATGGACGGTTTCGAGGGCAGTGAGGGCGTTATCGTTATCGCCGCCACCAACCGTCCGGACGTGCTCGATCCGGCGCTGCTGCGGCCGGGGCGTTTTGATCGTCAGGTGTACGTGCCGCTGCCGGATATTCGTGGCCGTGACAAGATACTTAAAGTTCATATGCGTAAGGTGCCGCTGTCGGACAATGTCGACGCCACGATCATCGCGCGCGGCACGCCCGGTTTTTCCGGTGCCGATCTCGCCAACTTGGTGAATGAGGCGGCGTTGTTCGCGGCGCGCGCCAACAAGCGTGTGGTGGATATGAGCGACTTCGAAAAGGCCCGGGACAAGATCATGATGGGTGCTGAGCGTAAATCCATGGTGATGAGCGAGAAGGAGAGAAAGAACACCGCCTATCATGAAGCGGGTCATGCCATCGTCGGGCTGTCCGTGCCGGATCACGATCCCGTCCACAAGGTGACCATTATCCCGCGTGGCCGGGCTCTGGGTGTAACGATGTACCTGCCGGAAGAGGATCGTCACAGCCACAGCAAGCAGATGCTGGAAAGCCGGATTTCCAGCCTGTTCGGCGGGCGCATCGCGGAAGAGATTATCTTCGGGGCGGATGCGGTCACGACGGGTGCGAGTAACGACATCGAGCGCGCATCCAGCATTGCCCGAAACATGGTGACCCGTTGGGGTTTGTCGGACAAACTCGGACCGCTGACTTACGGTGACGATGAAGGTGAGGTATTTCTCGGCCGATCGGTCACGCAGCACAAGAATATATCGGATGACACAGCCCAGATCATCGACGAGGAGATACGTTCGGTCATCGACCGGAACTATAAGCGCGCTTACAAGATCATTACCGATAACCTCGACAAATTACACATCATGGCCGAAACCCTGCTGAAGTACGAAACCATCGATGCCGCGCAGATCGATGACATCATGACGGGCAAGGAGCCACGCCCGCCCGAGGACTTCACGCCGCCGGCGGCTTCCAGCGGCACCGACACCAAGCCCGGCAAGGCGCCGCGCAAGCCGCGTTCCAAGCCCATGGATACACCCGCCGCGGAGCTCTAAGGCGTGCCGCTTAACTGCGGCGGTCGTCCGCTGGATCTGGGACGTGTCGTGGTCATGGGTATACTCAACATCACCCCCGATTCCTTTTCGGACGGGGGTGTTTTTTTTGTGCGTGACAAGGCCGTGGCGCGTGCCCGTGAGATGGTGGAGCAGGGTGCTGCGATCATCGACATCGGCGGCGAGTCCACGCGCCCCGGCGCACAGGCAGTGTCGGTGCAGGAAGAGCTGGATCGCGTGTTGCCGGTGATCGAGGCCTTGCACGCCGCCGTGCCGGTCGTGTTGTCCATCGACACCTCCAAGCCCGCGGTGATGCGCGCCGCGGTGGCGGCCGGCGCCGGTCTCATCAACGACGTCATGGCGCTGCGCGCTGAAGGCGCCGTACTGACAGCGGCTGGGCTCGGGGTGCCGGTTTGCCTGATGCACATGCAGGGCGAGCCGCGCAGCATGCAGGACAACCCGCAGTACGCCGACGTCGTGGCGGAGGTGCGGGGATTTCTCGCTGAGCGGCGCAAGGTGTGTCTCGACGCGGGCATACCCCAGGAGCACATCCTCCTGGACCCGGGCTTTGGTTTCGGCAAAACCCTGGCGCATAACTGCGCGTTGTTGCGTGACCTGCAGAGGTTGCGTGACCTCGGTGCACCGCTGCTGGTGGGCTTGTCGCGCAAATCCATGATCGGCAAGGCCCTCGGTCTGCCGGTAGAACAGCGGTTGCACGCGAGTCTGGCGCTGGCCACCCTGGCAGTGCAAAATGGCGCGACCATCGTCCGCACCCACGATGTGGCGGCGACCCGCGATGCGATCCGCATAACCGAGATTGTTCTGACGTCAGATACTAATGTGGCGTGCCCGCCCAAGAACCATTATCAATAAGCTTGCAGCAGTGTGAATAAACCCAGGAGGCAGGATGACGAGGCGCTATTTTGGTACCGATGGCATACGTGGCTGTGTGGGCGAAGAGCCGATCACACCGGAAACAGTTCTGAAACTGGGTTGGGCCGCCGGCCGTGTTCTGGGTCAGGGCGCAAGCGATCATGCCAAGATACTCATCGGCAAGGACACGCGCGTCTCGGGTTATCTGCTGGAGTCGGCGCTGGAAGCGGGGTTGTCCGCCGCCGGCGTGGACATCCGTCTGCTCGGCCCCATGCCGACGCCGGCCATTGCCTACCTCACGCGCACGGCCCGCGCCCGCGCGGGCATCGTCATCAGCGCGTCGCACAATCCCTTTCAGGACAACGGCATCAAATTTTTCTCCAGTGACGGCAGCAAATTGCCGGACGAGGTGGAGCTGGCCATCGAGCGCGCCATGGACGAACCCTTGCGCACGGTGGCCCCGGAACGGCTGGGCAAGGCCAAGCGTTACGAGGATGCCGCCGGCCGCTACATCGAGTTTTGCAAGAGCACTTTTCCGCATCGCCTGAATCTTGAAGGGCTGCGGGTAGTGGTCGACTGCGCCAACGGCGCCGCCTATCACGTGGCACCCCTGGTGTTGAGTGAATTGGGTGCGGAGGTGATCGCCATCGCCAACGAACCCGACGGTTTCAATATTAATAAGGACTGTGGCTCGACCCATCCGGCCCTGTTGCAAAAAAAGGTACTTGAACACCGCGCCGATATCGGTATCGCCCTCGATGGTGATGGCGATCGGGTCATCCTGGTGGATGCCCAGGGCGACGTGGTGGATGGCGATCAGATCTTGTATATCTCCGCCATGTCGCGCCATGCCTCCGGACGTTTACGTGGCGGCGTGGTGGGCACCCTCATGACCAATCTCGGCCTCGAACACGCCCTGGCGGAGAGTCAGATTCCCTTCAAGCGTGCCCAGGTGGGCGACCGGCATGTGATGAATCTGTTGCATCAGGATGGATGGGAGCTGGGCGGCGAGACCTCCGGGCACATTATCTGCCTCGACAAGAGCAGCACCGGGGATGGCATCGTGGCGGCTTTGGAAATATTGGCGGTGCTGGTACAAAGCGGCAAGTCCCTGGCGGAATTAAAGTCGGGCATGCAGGTGTATCCCCAGACCATGATCAATGTGCGCATGAAGCAGCGCTTCGACATCAAGAGTTCGAAAGAGGTGATGGCCACCCTCAGCGAAGTGGAGAAGGAACTGGCCACCCACGGACGTGTGGTGTTGCGCGCCTCCGGCACCGAGCCGGTGGTGCGTGTCATGGTGGAGGGGCGTGACGCGCAACTCATCGAACGACTCGGGCAGGTGCTGGCGGAGACGGTGCGCCGGGCGGCGGAGCTTGCGGCTTGAACCCCGCGTCATGCCGCGGAAGGGTGCGTGATCTGGGCGCTGCCGCCTGCAGAAGGTGAGAAACCATGACAGGGGTATGCCCGTGACGACCGGGGTGACCGTGCTCGGTAGGGAGCAATTGCTGATAATATAGGCAGTCTCCGTCGTGCCCGCGTTTTTCGCCTTGCCGGCTCTATATAATAAATTGCTTTCCGCGCCTCGCCTCGGTAACATTCGCGCGTTTTAGGGTACTGAATCACGGGGGGGAAACGCGATGCGCCGCGCAATGGTCGCAGGAAACTGGAAAATGAATGGCAGCCAGGCCGAGGCGGCGACCTTGCTGGACGGTATCCACCAGGGCATGGCGGCGGTCAAACAGGCGGAAGTGGTGGTGTGCCCCCCGTTTATTCTGATTCCGGCGGTGGCGACCCGGCTCAAGGGCAGTCGACTCGCCTGGGGCGGTCAGAACCTGAATGCAAACACCTCCGGGGCCTTCACCGGTGAGGTGTCCGGTCCCATGCTGAAGGATTTCGGCTGTACTTATGTGATCGTGGGGCACTCCGAGCGTCGCGCCCTGTACGGTGACACGGATCAGGGTGTGGCACAGAAGTTCAAGGCGGCACAGGTGGCGGGGTTGATTCCGATCCTGTGTGTGGGGGAAACTCTGGAAGAGCGCGAGGCCAATGCGACCGAGACCGTGGTGGCGCGCCAGCTGGATGCGGTGCTGGCCCTGACGGGCATCGAGTCGCTGGCCAACGCCGTGATCGCCTATGAGCCGGTTTGGGCCATCGGCACCGGCAAGACCGCCACGCCGCAGCAGGCGCAGGCGGTGCACAAATTCATCCGCGGCAAGCTCGCGGGTAAAAGTGCCGCGGTGGCAGAGGGTTTGCGTCTGCTGTACGGCGGCAGTGTGAAGGGCGCGAATGCGCAGGAACTCTTCGGTCAGGCGGATATCGACGGTGGCCTGATCGGCGGCGCATCGCTGAATACCGAGGACTTTCTGGCCATCTGCCGCGCGGCAGGCTGAGGCGTAAGCGTGTTGAGGTTAACGAAATGAAAGAACTGATACTGGTTGTGCATATGCTCGCCGCCGTCGGCCTGGTCGGGCTGGTGTTATTGCAGCAGGGCAAGGGCGCCGATATGGGTGCGGCCTTCGGCAGCGGCGCGTCGCAGTCGCTGTTCGGCAGTCGTGGCTCGGCCACCTTTCTCAGCCGGCTGACCGCCGGTTTTGCCACGGTCTTTTTTATCACCAGCCTGTCGCTGACCGTGCTGTATTCAAACAAGACCAAGGTCGATAGCATCATCGAGCAAGCACCGGTGCCGGTGCAGCCGGTTCAACAAGCACCCGCCGTACCCGTGGTACCTCCCGCGGGTGCACCCGAAGTTCCCAAGTAACGAGTTGTGGCTAATCGCCTGCCGAAGTGGTGAAACTGGTATACACGCTACCTTGAGGTGGTAGTGGGGAAACCCGTGCGGGTTCGAGTCCCGCCTTCGGCACCATTACTTGTTTGCGTTGTCATGCTAAGTTAGACAGGTGTTTTTTATCCTACCCAAAACTTATCTAACTCCATGAAGTAAAAGATAATATCCCGTTAGTTCAAGCTTGACTTTCAGTTGACCCAGAGCCTAGACTCGGGCGCTGGATAGATTTGCGCCACAAAAAATTATAATCACTGAAGGAGCGGCGGGGTTCGATGCTAGAGAATTATCTCCCCATTCTGATTTTCATCGTCATCGGCATAGCCATCGGCGTGTTGCCCATGCTGTTCGGCAGCCTGCTGGGTCCACACCGGCCCGACAGCGAAAAAAATTCGCCCTACGAGTGCGGTTTCGAGGCCTTCGAGGACAGCCGCATGAAATTCGACGTACGCTACTACCTGGTGGCGATACTGTTCATTATTTTCGATCTGGAGATCGCCTTTCTCTTCCCCTGGGCTGTGGTGTTGCAGCAGATCGGCCTGTTCGGATTCCTGGCCATGATGCTGTTTTTGGGCATCCTGGTGGTTGGCTTTATCTATGAGTGGAAGAAGGGGGCGCTGGAATGGGAATAGAAGGCGTACTCGAAAAGGGCTGGGTCACCACCTCCGCCGACAAACTCATCAACTGGGCCCACACCGGATCCCTCTGGCCCATGACCTTCGGTCTGGCCTGCTGTGCCGTGGAGATGATGCATGCCGGTGCCGCGCGTTACGATCTCGACCGCTTCGGCGCGGGAATCTTCCGTGGCAGCCCGCGCCAGTCCGATCTTATGATCGTCGCCGGCACCCTGGTCAACAAGATGGCACCGGCGTTGCGCAAGGTCTACGACCAGATGGCCGAACCGCGCTGGGTGATCTCCATGGGTTCCTGCGCCAACGGCGGCGGCTATTACCATTATTCCTACGCGGTGGTGCGTGGTTGCGACCGCATCGTGCCCGTGGATATCTATGTGCCCGGTTGTCCGCCCACAGCGGAGGCGTTGCTGTACGGCATCATCCAGCTGCAAAACAAGATCAAACGCACCAACACCATCGCCCGCTAAGGCCGGCGGCACGAGCACACTCATGACTGAAGCACTACAGGCGCTTGCTACTCACGCCAAGGAAAAATTCGGTGACGCCATCGGCGCCGTTAGCGAGGCCTATGGCGAACTCACCCTGGAGGTGGGTCGCGCCGACCTGCGGCGTGTCTGCCTGATCTTGCGCGATGACCGGCGCTTTGTCTTCGAGCAAGTGGTCGATGTGTGCGGCGTGGACTATCTCGACTACCGCAAGGAGTCGGCGCACGGCCGTCGATCGGGCCCGCGCTTTGCGGTGGTTTATCACCTGCTGTCCGTCAGCCGCAACCAGCGCCTGCGCCTGCGCGTCTTCTTGCAGGACGAGTTTCCGCTGGTGGATTCGGTGGTGGATATCTGGGCCTCGGCCAACTGGTTCGAGCGCGAGGCATTTGACCTCTTTGGTATCGTGTTCGAGGGACACCCGGACCTGCGCCGCATCCTCACCGACTATGGTTTCATCGGTCATCCGTTCCGCAAAGATTTTCCCTTGATCGGACAGGTGGAGATGCGCTACGACCCGGATAAACAGCGCGTGGTCTATCAACCCGTGACTATCGAGGCGCGTGTACTGGTGCCGCGCGTTATTCGCGAGGAGGACTACGGTGCCCGGAAACCTTAATGCTATGTTGATCAGCGCCGATTTGTGCAGAAACCCGATCAAGACCGGTCATGCCGGCATAAGCAGACAGCCTATTGAAGCGATGCCGTCGCAGGGAGACGCGACCCGTGCCTGAGATCAGAAACTACACCATGAACTTCGGGCCGCAGCACCCGGCGGCGCACGGCGTGCTGCGCCTGGTGCTGGAACTGGACGGCGAGGTGGTGGAGCGCGCCGATCCGCATATCGGCCTGCTGCACCGGGGCACGGAGAAGCTGGCGGAGAGCAAGCCCTACAACCAGAGCATTGGCTACATGGACCGCCTGGATTACGTGTCCATGATGTGTAATGAACACGGCTACGTGCTGGCCATGGAGAAGCTGCTCGGCATCACGCCGCCGCTGCGCGCCCAATACATACGCGTCATGTTCGACGAGATCACACGCGTGCTGAACCACCTACTCTGGCTCGGCGCCCATGGCCTGGACATCGGCGCCATGACGGTGTTCCTGTACGCCTTCCGCGAACGCGAAGATCTTATGGATTGCTATGAGGCAGTCTCCGGCACGCGCCTGCATGCCACCTATTACCGCGTCGGCGGCGTGTACCGCGATCTGCCGGACAGCATGCCGCAGTACTCCGCCTCCAAGTGGCACAGCGCCAAGGACGTCGAGCGCCTCAACGCCAACCGCCATGGCTCGCTGCTGGATTTTGTCTGGGATTTCACCGAACGCTTCCCGCATTACGTCGACGAATACGAAACCCTGCTGACGGACAACCGCATCTGGAAGCAGCGCACCGTGGGTATCGGGGTGGTCAGTCCCGAGCGTGCACTACAGCTGGGCTTCACCGGACCGATGTTGCGCGGCTCCGGCGTGGAGTGGGACCTGCGCAAGAAGCAACCGTATGAGGTTTACGATCGCGTCGACTTCGATATACCCGTGGGCGTCAACGGCGATTGCTACGACCGTTACCTGGTACGTATCGAGGAGATGCGCCAGTCCAATCGTATCATCCGCCAGTGCATCGACTGGCTGCGGCGCAATCCGGGGCCGGTGATCATCGACAACCACAAGCTGGTGCCGCCGAAGCGCGCCGTCATGAAAGATGAGATGGAGTCGTTGATCCATCACTTCAAATTGTTCACCGAGGGTTTCTGCATACCGGCGGGTGAAGCCTATGCCGCCATCGAGCACCCCAAGGGCGAGTTTGGCGTGTACCTGATGTCCGACGGGGCGAATAAACCCTATCGACTCAAGATCCGCGCCCCGGGTTTCGCCCATTTGTCAGCCATGGACGAGATGGCGCGTGGACACATGATCGCCGACGTGGTGGCGATCATCGGGACGATGGATATAGTTTTCGGCGAAATAGATCGCTAGCGTAGTGCGTCCCAATTAATGGAACATAACGATGATTTACCCCGCGCACTCCACTATTCCCCTCTCCCCCAACGGGGGAGAGGGTTAGGGTGAGGGGGAATCTTCGGTCTTTGCCCCTCATCCTGTCCTTCGACCTGCGGGTTATGCCTCCCCGAAGGGGGCGAGGGGAGAAGGGACCCTGGGTTTTGAGCGCAGGAGATGGACTCATGGCAAACATAAGTACCAAACTGTATGGCGCATTACACTAGCAACTTTTGGGATTGAACGGATGTTATCAAAAGAATCATTGGCCAACATCGATCGCGAGATCGCCAAGTACCCTGCGGAACGCAAGTCGTCCGCGGTCATGGCCGCGTTGCGTATCGCCCAGGAGGAGCACGGCTGGTTGAGCGAGCCGCTGATGGATTATGTGGCGGAAATTCTGGGCATGCGACCTATAGAGGTGTACGAGGTGGGGACGTTCTATTCCATGTACGACCTCGCGCCCGTGGGCAAACATAAGATCAATGTCTGTACCAATATCTCCTGCATGTTGCGCGGGTCGGATCAGGTGGTGAAGCACTTGGAGAACCGTCTGGGTATACGCCTCGGCGAGACCACGGCGGATGGCCGCATTACCCTGAAGGAAGTGGAATGTCTGGCGGCCTGTGCCGGCGCCCCCATGCTACAGGTCGGCAAAAAATATTTCGAAGACCTGACCCCGGAGCGCATCGACGCGATACTCGGGGGGTTGGAGTAAAGCCATGGCCAACGAAGTCTGCTTTGTCAACCAACAACTCGATCAGCCCTGGACGCTCAAGACCTATGCGGGTGCCGGCGGTTATGAGATGTGGCGCAAGATACTCGCCAACAAAACGCCGCCCGAGGAAATCATCGCGCAGTTGAAGAAATCCGTGCTGCGCGGACGCGGCGGCGCCGGTTTCCCCACCGGGCTCAAGTGGAGCTTCATGCCGCGTTCCGCCCCGGGACAGAAATACATCGTGTGCAATTCCGACGAAGGCGAGCCGGGTACCTGCAAGGACCGGGACATACTGCGTTTCAATCCCCATGCCTTGATCGAAGGTATGGCCATCGCCGGCTACACCATCGGCGCCACGGTGGGCTACAACTATATCCGCGGCGAGTTCTGGGAGCCGTACGAACGTTTCGAGGCGGCGTTGGACGAGGCGCGCGCCGCCGGACTCATTGGCAAGAATATCCTCGGCACCGGCGTGGACTTCGAGTTGCATAGCCACTTAGGCGCCGGCGCCTATATCTGCGGCGAGGAAACCGCCCTGCTCGAGTCTCTCGAAGGCAAAAAAGGCCAGCCGCGTTTCAAGCCGCCGTTTCCCGCCAGTTACGGCCTGTTCGGTCGGCCGACGACCATCAACAACACCGAGACGCTGGCGTCGGTGCCGATCATATTACGCAATGGCGGCCAGTGGTTCTTCGATATCGGTATACCTAATAATGGCGGACCGAAGATTTTTTCCGTATCCGGGCACGTCAACAAACCCGGCAATTACGAGGTGCCCCTGGGCACGCCCTTCGCCGAGCTGCTGCACATGGCGGGCGGAGTGCGTCACGGCCATCGCCTCAAGGCGGTGATCCCCGGTGGCTCCTCCACGCCGGTGATCCGCGGCGAGGTGATGATGGATCTCAACATGGATTACGACTCCCTCGCCAAGGCCGGTTCCATGCTCGGCGCCGGCTCCGTGATCGTGATGGACGAGACCACTTGCATGGTGCGTGTCTTGGCGCGTATCTCGCATTTTTATTACGAGGAATCCTGCGGTCAGTGCACGCCATGCCGCGAAGGCACCGGTTGGCTGGCGCGCGTGATCCATCGCATCGAACATGGCAAGGGCCAGGCGAGTGATCTGGACCTGCTGGTGGATATGTCGAAGAAGATCGAGGGCCGCACCATCTGCGCCCTGGGCGATGCCGCGGCCATGCCGGTGGTCAGCTTTATCAAACATTTCCGCGATGAATTCGAATATCACATCGCGCATCGCCGCTGCATGGTGGCGGCGGGCTGAAAGGATATTTTGCGGTAGCCATGCAACGTTAAGGCGCACGAGACACACACGACATGCTGAATATAGAAATCGACGGCAGGAAACTGGAAGTGGAAGAGGGCTCGATGGTGATCGAGGCCGCGGACGCGGCCGGCATCTACATCCCGCGTTTCTGTTATCACAAGAAGCTGTCGGTGGCGGCCAACTGTCGCATGTGCCTGATCGAGGTGGAGAAGGTCGGCAAGCCGTTGCCCGCCTGCGCCACGCCGGTGACCGAGGGCATGAAGGTCTACACCCATTCCGCCAAGGCGGTGGATGCGCAGAAGGGTGTGATGGAATTCCTGCTGATCAACCACCCGCTGGACTGCCCGATCTGCGATCAGGGTGGCGAGTGCCAGTTGCAGGACCTGGCGGTAGGCTACGGCGGCGACGTGTCGCGTTTTCAGGAGAACAAGCGCGTCGTGATGGACAAATACATCGGGCCGCTGATTGCCACCGACATGACGCGCTGCATCCATTGCACGCGCTGCGTGCGCTTCGGTCAGGAGATCGCCGGTCTCATGGAGCTGGGGGCCACCGGTCGCGGCGA
>JAYUFH010000309.1:0-4250 GCA_043738765.1 Pseudomonadota bacterium
GTGTCTGTCAGCACCCCCAGCCGGCGGTCCCCGTCGGAGAACGTGAATTGGCTCGGCTCGCGCGCATCATGCGGCACGGGAAATGGCCGGACTTCCAGGGCACCGATGGCAAAGGGCTCGTGCGCGCTGAACACGCGTACATCCGGCAGATTACCGCACTGGGCCTCGGCCGCCTTCAAGGTGCCGTGGGTCATCCATACCGGCAGTTTGAATTGTCGCGCCGCGGCGGCCACCCCGCGCACATGATCGCCATGCTCATGGGTGACGATAATGCCGCTCAAGGCCGTCCCCTCGACGTTGGCGCGGCACAACCGCCGGGTCAATTCCTTAAGCGTAAATCCGCAGTCCAGCATGACACAGATGCCGTCACTCTCGATCAGCGTGGCGTTGCCGCGACTGCCGCTGCCGAGGGAGGCGAATCGTATACCGGGTCTGGGATTCAGCGGCGGTCACCTCGCCTTATTTAAGTTGTTGGAACAATAACTCCACGATGCGTTGACCCGCCGCAGTGGTGTCGACGGCACCCGTAGCGTTCAACACCTGCACGTCCGTGGTGGGCAGCTTGTCGCTGGTGGATAGTGCCACGAGGCTGATCTGGTAGCGCTGCGCCAACGGCTCGTCATTGCCGCCACCGAACCAGGAGAAGAAGCCCTTTTTCGAGCGCGCTGCTTCTTTGACGGCATCGCTGGAGCGTACGTAATAAAGACCTTTGGTACGATCGCGGTCTTCCACCACAAAACCGACATGTTCGATAGCCAGTCCCACGCGCCGCCAGGCCGTGTCCACATCATTGGACAGGCGCACGATGTTGATGTCGTGATTCTCGGCGGTCGTCAGTGTCGCACGCGGCCTGTCATGCGGGGCGGCCTTGTCTTTATCCGCACTCAGCAGCGCCTTGGCCTGTGCCTCTTGTGCGCCAAGGAATAACATCAAGCGACTCAGCATCTCCGCCTCGATCTCCGGCTCCGGGGGACGCAACTGCCACAGGTGATTCTTGTCGCAGCCGATCTGCACCACGCCGCGATGGGATAGATAGATTTCGGTGGTCCCGGGGGTGGTTCCCCGCTCCAGACGCAGACGAAACTGGTCGCGCGTGCCGGGGGCGTCGCTCACCAGGGTTTTGCGGTCCAGGGTATCCTCGGTCCACTCGGTCTCCAGGATGCCGATAGCGGGATTTTCCCGCGCCAGGGCCAGATGGTTCTTTTGCAGAAAGAGTTTGAGTGCGGGCCAGAGAGTCTCCGCCTCGCCTTTTACCACCAGCCAGCGCTGACCGCCGGCACGCTCGATGCGCAGATCACCAGGGGCAGTCAGCAGCGGTACGCTGTTGACCGTAGACGCACTGCCCGCATAGCCCGAGTAGGTCGCGGTTCCACCGGTGGTGGCATCCGGGACGCCTAATTCCGACTCGCCCTTGGGTGCGCTAAGATCCGGCGGCACTACCAGGGGCGGCACACGCTCAGCGAGGGGCAGGTCTTTGCTGGCACCGGTGCTGCAGCCTGCCACGGCCAACAACAAGGCCAAACTCGCCAATATCGATCCAGGTCGGGAAATAGTCATTACGTGTAGTCTCTTCTATATAAAAGATACGGATAGGGAGTCTGGGACCCAACCCGATTAGCACTCCACACCGGCCTGGCGCAGGGCCTGGCGCAGGGTGTCGTGATGCACCGGGGAAAAGGGTGTCAGCGGCAGACGTATACCCTCCTGGATGAGTCCCATTTGGGTGAGCGCCCACTTTACCGGAATCGGGTTGGCCTCGATAAACAATTTTGTATGCAGGCCTTGGAGGCGAGCATCAATGGCGTGCGCGGCCTTTTCGTCCCGGCGCAGGGCCGCGGCGCACAGGTCCTGCATGGCGCGGGGGGCGACGTTGGCGGTGACAGAGATGACACCCCGGCCCCCCAGGAGCATAAAATCGAGGGCGGTGGCGTCATCGCCGGAATAGAGTTCGAAATCCGCAGCGCAGGTCTGGAGAATCTCACGCACCCGCGCAAGGTCGCCCGTGGCCTCTTTGATGCCGATAATATTGGGAAGGGTGGATAAGCGCTGAACCGTCGCGGGCAGCATATCGCAGGCGGTGCGACCCGGGACATTATAAAGAATCTGCGGAATGGCAACTGCTTCGGCGATAGCCTTGTGGTGCAGATACAGTCCCTCCTGGGTCGGCTTATTATAGTAAGGAGTGACCAATAAACAGGCATCGACCCCCGCCGCCTGGGCGCAGCGGGTCAATTCGATGGCCTCGGTGGTGGAATTGGCGCCGGTCCCGCCGATGACCGGCAGCCGGCGGTTGGCGTATTCCACCGTGAGGCGCATGACCTCGCAGTGCTCGTCCATGTCCAGGGTAGGCGATTCCCCGGTGGTCCCGACGGAAACGATGGCGGTGGTGCCGTTTTCCACGTGGAAATCCACCAGTCGACGCAGTGCCGCGGTGTCCACCGAGCCATCCTGGTGCATAGGGGTGACCAGGGCGACCATACTGCCTTGGAACATAGTTTAAGTACCCGATACTGGACGAAAATCGAGCGGGGATAGTACGTTTCCCTCCCCCCGAAAACAAGGGCTGGAGCCGAATGGTACTTACTTAAGCCCTGGCACCCATAGGGTGGGCATTGCCCACCAGCAGTGGCTATCGACGCCCCGTGTGGTGGGCAATGCCCACCCTACGGAGGGTTGACCCCACAACGTATTTTTACCGTTGTTTCCGCCATGTCCGTGGTTCAAATGCTGTTTTTATAGTCATGGGGCCTAAGACGGCGATGACACAGAACATCCATAGGATGGACTTTTTCCGCGTCCTGTTAGTATCCTTCGGAAAACCCGGACACTAACGTCCCCGAGCCCCCGCGAGTTAAGTTAAATGGATGAACAAAAAGTGGTGCGCGAAATACGCCTCAATCCCATTGTGCCGAGCGAATCAGTACTGGTGGCCACGGCGCGCAGCATGCGCCCGAAAAAGGCCGAGGAGCCCGCGCCGCGTGACACCCGCAAGCACGTGGACACCTGCCCCTTCTGTCGCGGCAACGAAAGCAAGACACCACCGGCCATCGCCACCTACCCCAAGGACGGCAACCGGCTCAGCCACGAGTGGGATATCCGCATCGTGGAAAATCTTTATCCCGTCCTGGGGGACGACCGGGAAAATCCCAATCTCACCTTTGGGCTGCAGCAAACCATTGACGGCTACGGCCGGCACGAGGTCATCATCGATCACAGTGCCCACGGGATGGCGATCCACGAGATGGACACCGCTCACCTGGCGATGTTGCTCTCCACGTACCGCGAGCGCATGGAGCAGCTGTATCGGTCCAACAAGCGCCTGCGTTATGTGCTGATTTTCAAGAATTTCGGACCGGCCGCCGGCGCCAGCATCGCCCACACCCATAGCCAGGTCATCGCCATGCCGGTGGTGCCGGACAATGTACAGGCGGAAGTCAGCAACAGCCACGCCTACTTCCGCAAGAACCATCACTGCATCTTCTGCACCCTCATCGACGAGGCGCTGACCTTCGAGGCGACTATCTATAATCGCGACTCCGGCGAAATCCGCCGCAAGATCGACGTCGGCCAGTTTATCGTGGAGCGTGGCAAAAAATTCATCGCCATCAAACCCTTCGCCAGTCGTTACGAATGGGAGGTGCACATCCTGCCCCTCGGCCACCAGAGCGATTTCCTCGATACCACACCGGAGGATCACGCGGACCTGGCACAGGTGCTGCGGCGCACCATGGCACGGTTGGATGCGGTGCTCGGCGGCGCCCAGTACAATTACTTCCTGCACTCCCTGCCCCACGGCAGCGAAAGCGAAAACGCCGAACACGCACCGAGCTACCACTGGCATATGGAAATCTGTCCGCGCACCAGCATCCCCTCCGGCTTCGAGTTGGGCTCGGGGTTGTTTGTCAATACCATCAGCCCCGAAGTGGCGGCGGCGCAGCTGCGTGCGGTGACGCTGGAATGAACATAATGGAATCGGCCTGTAACGGCACGGTCACAGACTGTGCGGATTATTCGTCAGACGTACTATTAAACATACTGAGGAGAACAGCAAATAGTGCACAGCAAATATCAACGGGGTCCCTTTCTCCGTGCGGGTTGTGCCTCCCCGAAGGGGGCGGAGCCCCCGTCGGGGAGGCACACCCCGCACGGAGAAAGGGACCCCGTTGATAGTTGCTGTGCACTATTTGCTGTTCTCCTCAGTATGTTTATTAGTACGTCTGACGAATAATCCGCACAGTCTGTGACCGTGC
>JAYUFH010000310.1:0-1575 GCA_043738765.1 Pseudomonadota bacterium
TGACCGCCGCGATGTGATCCCAGTTTCGTGTCGCACGTCCGTTCCAACGTGCTGGGTGAGCGGCTTTGGCTTCTTCGTACACGGTTTTGCGGTGCTGCAGGATTACCCGGTCTTCCCCCGTGTGGCGCTGGTGAGGGGTGACGAAGCGAATTCCGCTGTGCAAGTGCTTGTGGTTGTACCACGCCACAAACTGCTCCATGAAGGCGCGCGCGTCGGAGAGGGTGTCGAAACGGCCGGGGTAAACCGGGGCATATTTGAGCGTTTTGAACCAGGCTTCTACGTACGGGTTATCGTCGCTCACGGCCGGACGGCTGAACGAAGGCATGACACCCAGGCGCTGCAGTGTTGCGAGCATGGTCGCCCCCTTCATCGGGCCGCCGTTGTCGGCGTGCAATGCCAGGGTATCGCGGGGAATGTGTTCACGCCGGGTAATGTCTTCCACGAGGGCGGCTGCATGCGCGCCGCATTCCACCTCGTACACCTGCCATCCGACAATCTTGCGGCTATAGATGTCGAGGAACAGATAGAGATAGAAAAATAGGCCGCGTACCGTGCGAGGTAAATAGGTGATGTCCCAGCTGTGCACTTGATTGGGCGCCGTCGCCGTTAAGGCCCGCGGCTTATGGAGGTGCGCCGGACGGGTGGCGTGACGATGGGTCAGTTGCCGCTCGGCGTTGAGCACGCGGTAAAACGTCGATTCCGAGGCGATATATTCGCCACCATCGGCGAGCGCGGGTACGATCCTGCTCGGTGGCAAATCAGCAAATTCCGCGCGCTGGGCGGCCTGCATAATCGCTTGCCGCTCGACCTCGCTCAGCTTATTGTGCGGCACACGGTGCGCGCCGGTACGGCCATCGGTAAGATCATCGTCCTTGCGCCAGCGTTGATAGGTGCGCACGGCAATTCCCAGGTGGCGACACGCGGCGGCTTTGCGCGCGCCCGATGCTACCGCCGTCTCGATCAGGTTGATGGCGTGTTCGCGATCCAGGGCGCCGATCATGCGTCCTCGTCCTCCATTCCCCAGATCGCTGCCGCTTTTTTTCGTAATGTGATCAAGGCCGCTGTTTCTGCCAGGGCTTTCTCCTTGCGGGCCAATTCGCGCTTTAACGCCTTGTTTTCGTCTTTCAAGGCGCGAATCTCGCTGCGGAGTTTTGTATCGGTCGTTTCTGTTTTCACTTTCGCCATCAGTTCGTCTTTCCACTGCGTCACATGATGAATAAAAATACCCCGCTCCCGACAATAATGCGATGTGGCTTGTTCGTCCAAGCCATGGCAGTCCAACACCGCCTGGGCCCTTTCTTCCGTTGTCCAGTCACCGGGGCGTTTCTCCGGCGATGGATCGTTGATGTTCACCGAAACACCGCTTAACTCACCGTTCCGGGTCTGCTGTAACCAGCGCTGTAGCGTGGAATGTCCTACGCCGAGTTTCTGGGCGCAGCGTTCCACGGACACCCCGTCAGGACGCTGTAAGAGCTTCTCGACGGCGTTGAGTTTAAATGATTGGGAATGCCTTTTGGCCATGGGTTGTCTCCTTGGATTTTGTTAAAGAAGGCGACAACTAGGCTGACATATAGG
>JAYUFH010000311.1:0-1574 GCA_043738765.1 Pseudomonadota bacterium
GGTGTCAGTAGCACACGAGTTGTCCGGTTTCTGTAGCACACGATATGTCCGGTAATCTGTGATCGTCTCAATGCGGGTAGCATTGGGGGGATTGGATGAGCCGGGCCAAGTGTGACGAGGACCGGAGAATGGAGAAGTTTCAGTGCGTTTATGAACGCTGGGAGCGGCGTGAACTGAGCCAATCGGAGGCAGCGGAGATCCTGGGTCGTTCGGAGCGACAGTTCCGGCGCTACGCGGATGCCTACGAGGTTGAAGGGCTTGAGGGGCTTCGGGATGGTCGGCTTGGCAGACCATCGGGCAAAGCGATACCGGCCGACGCGGTCGAGCGGATCATGTCGCTTTACCGGAACGCCTACCGGGGTTGGAACGTGAAGCATTTTCACGAGCACCTGGTGCGGGACCATGGTTTCACGCTGAGCTATTCTTGCGTGAAGAACCATTTGCAGGCCGCCGATCTGGTGCGTGCCGAACGGCGTCCAGGCGGGCACCGGCGTAAGCGTGAACGGAAGCCGTGCGCGGGCATGATGCTGCACCAGGACGGCAGCCGCGAGGTGTGGCTTGAGGGCCTGCCAGCGCTCGATCTGATCGTGACGATGGATGACGCGACGAGCGAGATCTACTCGGCGTTTCTGTGCGCGGAAGAAGGCACGATGTCGACGTTCCAGGGCTTGCTGGATGTGACGCTCGAGCGTGGGTTGCCATCGAGCTTCTACACCGATCGAGGCAGCCACTACTTCAATACACCTGAAGCCGGCGGCAAGGTCGACAAGGTGCATGTTACGCAAGTGGGCCGGGCGTTATCGCAATTGGGTGTGGTGCACATCGCGGCCTATTCGCCCGAGGCGCGCGGCCGTTCCGAGCGGATGTTCGGGACGTTGCAGGACCGGTTGATCAAGGAGTTGGCGCTGGCCGGCATCAGGGATATCGCCGCGGCTAACGCTTGGATCAAGTTGACGTATCTGCCGGTGCATAATGCGCGCTTCATGGCGGTGCCGACGTTACCCGATAGCGCGTTTGTGGCGGTTGGGGTGGACCGCTTGAGAGAGGCGTTTTGTGTGGAAGACGAGCGAACGGTTGGTCGCGACAACACGATCGCCTGGGAGGGTCTGCGGTTGCAGATACCGGAAAGCCCGCTGCGGCGGCATTACGTGCAGGCGAAGGTAAAGGTGCACGCGTATCCGGACGGCACGCTCGGGGTGCTGCACGGGCCGCGGGTGATCGGCCGGTACACCGCTGGGGGCGTGCTGATAGAGGCTGCCACACCGGCACTGGTCGTGCCTGTGGCGACGAAAAAGAAAGCAGCGGTGTCGTCCATCGTGACCCCGCGCTCGGCCTCGTCAAGGCGTGGCCTGGAAGCCTTGGTGCCAGCCCCACCAGCGTCGCGACGGCCAACCTTGACCGGCCCTCGACGCGAGGTCAAAGGGCTGCCATGCCGCTAAGATCAGGTGCGCACGGCCGCTGGCCGTGCCACCTTGGACCAAGGGCGTCCCCCGCTTCCGCCCGCGATCATCCGTAGACCCCGAAGCGGACAACTGATGTGTTATCAAAACCGGACAAGTTCAAAAGCTACGGAC
>JAYUFH010000312.1:0-4243 GCA_043738765.1 Pseudomonadota bacterium
ATGTGTTTCACCGCCGCCGGCTCGCCGCCTAGCATGAGCGCGTAGCCGTTCTCCAGACCCCAGACGCCGCCGGAGACGCCGGCGTCGATAAAGCGGATCTTTTGTTTGGCAAGGATGGCGGCGCGCGCCATGGAGTCTTTATAGAAGGCATTGGCGCCATCCACCAGGATATCGCCAGCAGATAGCAGGGGGACGAGTTGGTCGATAGTCTGTTGTGTGGCGTCACCCGCCGGCAGCATCAACCAGACCACGCGCGGGGCCTTGAGTCGCGCCACCAGTTGCGCCAGGGAGTCCGCCGCGCTAAGGCCGGTTTCCGCCGCCAGTGCGTGCGTGACGTCATGACTGCGGTTGAGTGCCGTGACGCCGATGCCGGCGCGCCGCAAACGCCGCGCCATATTCGCGCCCATGCGCCCCAAGCCAACGATACCGATTTCCATAAGTGCTCCTTAAGTTGTACTGTGCCTCTGGCGATGTCGCAGTTGCCCGGTCATGCGCGCAATCATGACCGGCGGCGGCGTGCAGGGTGACGAGTTGAAGAGGAATGCACGCCTGTTCAGACATTGTTATACCTTTAGTCGATCCCGACAACAATGCTCTGCGAGGAGGGCATCGTGTCCAAAGTTATTCCGACCCGGCCGCATGGTGTTATTTTTGACAGCCCCGGGTTTCCTGGCGCATATTCGTCCACTATTTTTCCTGCAATTGCGTCGAGCTGAGTGGGGACGCACCACAACGGGGCTTTGCCACGTGGGAGAGGTTATGCCGAGGTTCAGCAGTAAGCGCTCAAGAAAAGCCGGTCTGCCGCCCGGAACCCTGGTGCACACCGGCGAACAGACCGGCGACACGCTGCGTATCGCGATGATGCAATACACGGCGGACCACTTCATGGAAAAGGACATCACCGCGGTCGAGGACTTGGTGGCTTATAAGGAGGCCAGCACCCCGTGCTGGATTAGTGTGCATGGGCTGAGTCAGGTGGCGGTACTGGAAAGACTCGGCCAGGTGTTTGGCCTGCATCCGCTGGTGCTTGAGGATATTGTCAATACCGACCAGCGTCCGAAGATGGAGGACTATGGGGACTATCTCTACATCGTGCTCAAGCTGCTCTCCTTCAACGAAAAACGTCAGGAGATTGCCGGCGAGCAGGTCAGTGTGATTTTGGGGGAAGGTTATATCATATCCTTTCACGAAACCGCCGCCGATAGTTTTGCGCCGCTGCGCGAGCGTCTGCGCAATGGCAAGGGCAAGTCGCGTAAAATGGGTGTCGATTACATTGCCTACGCCCTCGCGGATGCCGTGGTCGACAACTATTTTGTCCTGCTGGAACGGATCGGCGAACGCGTCGACCTGATCGAGGAGGACCTGGTGATCAACCCGCAGACCCAGACCATGCGCGCTATCCACAAACTCAAGCGTGAGATGATCTTTGTGCGACGCTCGGTCTGGCCGGTGCGGGAGGTGATCAGCGGCCTACAACGGGTGGAGTCGAAACTGGTGCAGGCGTCGACGCTTATTTATCTACGCGATGTATATGACCACACCATCCATGCGATCGATACCATCGAAACGCTGCGCGATATGCTGTCGGGTATGGTGGATATCTACCTCTCCAGTATTACCAACCGGATGAATGAGGTGATAAAGGTGCTGACCATCATCACGACCCTGTTTATTCCGCCAAGCCTGATCGCGGGGATATACGGCATGAACTTCCATGACATGCCTGAGCTGGGATGGCGCTGGGGGTATCCGCTGGCACTGGCGACGATGGTGTGCATGGGTGTCGCCATGTATCTGTATTTCCGCCACCGAAAGTGGTGGTGATGGCGGCCGTACCGGGCGGTCGCCGGCGTGCATCGACCTGGCGAGGATGGGTCGATGCTTTGCCCGGACTGATGGACCCCATTGTTGCCAGGCGAGCCGTATGCGTCAGCGGTTAGCCCGGGTTACGCAAATGTTTTACAATGGGGCTTGAGTTCCAATCGGGTTTACCACGGGGCCGGCGCTCGGTCCGCCCTGTTTTCATGCAATGGAGAGTTACATGGCCGCGAAGTTGAACCGCTACAGTTCCCGTATCACCCAGCCAAAATCCCAGGGTGCGTCCCAGGCCATGCTGTACGGCACCGGCATGACCGAAGCGGACATGGACAAGCCGCAGGTGGGCATTTCCAGCGTCTGGTGGGAAGGCAATACCTGCAACATGCATCTCAACGACCTCGCGGCGGAGGTAAAGCGCGGGGTGGTTGCCGCTAGCATGGTGGGTATGCGCTTTAACACCATCGGTGTGAGCGATGGTATCTCCATGGGCACCGACGGCATGAGCTATTCGCTGCAATCGCGCGACCTCATTGCCGACTCCATCGAAACCGTCATGAGCGCCCAGTGGTACGATGCGAATATTTCCCTGCCTGGCTGCGACAAGAATATGCCCGGCGTGGTTATGGCCATGGCGCGTCTCAATCGCCCTGCGTTGATGATTTACGGCGGCACCATCAAGCCGGGACACAACAAGAGCGGAGCGACACTCGATGTTATCTCGGCGTTTCAAAGCTATGGCGAGTTCATCAGCGGCAAGATCACCGAAGAGACGCGTCAGGACATCGTGCGCCATTCCTGTCCTGGCGCCGGTGCCTGCGGCGGCATGTATACTGCTAATACCATGGCCTCGGCCATCGAGGCCATGGGCATGTCGCTGCCGTACAGCTCTTCCACTCCGGCGGAGTATGCCGACAAATTAAAGGAATGCTTCAACGCAGGTGCCGCCCTACGCCACCTGTTGGAGCAGGACATCAAGCCGCGCGACATCATGACGCGTACCGCGTTTGAGAACGCCATGGTGATCGTGATGGCCTTGGGCGGCTCGACCAATGCCGTACTGCATCTTATCGCCATGGCGCGGGCGGCCAATGTGCCGCTGTCTATCGACGATTTCCGTTCGGTGAGCGATCGCGTGGCGTTCCTTGCGGATCTCAAGCCGAGCGGCCGCTACGTGATGGAAGATCTGCATAAGGTTGGCGGGACACCGGCGGTGATGAAATATCTAATGGAGCATCGACTCATCAACGGTGAGTGCCTGACCGTGACCGGCAAGACCTTGGCGGAGAATCTTAAAGACCTCCCCGGCCTTACGCCGGGACAGGACGTGTTTCATGATCTGAGCGATCCGATCAAATCCTCTGGACACATACGCATCCTCAAGGGCAATCTCGCGCCAGGTGGTGCCGTGGCCAAGATCACCGGCAAGGAAGGTCTTAAGTTCAGTGGTCCGGCACGGGTGTACGACTCGGAAGAGGACATGCTGGCGGCCCTGGAGAAAAAACAGATTCAGAAGGGTGACGTGGTGGTGATTCGCTATGAGGGTCCTAAAGGTGGTCCCGGCATGCCGGAGATGCTGACCCCGACGTCCGCCATCATGGGCGCGGGACTCGGCAAGGACGTGGCCATGCTTACCGACGGACGCTTTTCCGGAGGCTCCCATGGATTTATCGTTGGGCACATTGTGCCGGAGGCCCAGGAGGGTGGCCCCATCGGACTACTCCAGGATGGCGATATCATTACTATTGATGCCGAAAAAAATGCCTTGTCCGTGGCCTTGAACGATAAGGAGATGGCGACGCGCCGGGCGGTCTGGAATATGCCGCCCTACAAGGCAACCCGTGGCACCTTATATAAGTATATTAAGAATGTTAAAGATGCCTCTGAAGGTTGCGTGACGGATGAATGAGCAGCATTCTTGCTTATCCTTAAGGTCTTTGCGTGGATTTGGCGTGTAGGGGCCTGACGATCTGTCGCACTGCTTTGTTATTTGGCTATAGTAAGATGGTGTTATCAGCAGAACAGTCAGTCACAAGAGGCTGAAACGGTACATCAGTGTGTGCAAGGTGGGGCCTCGGGAGTCTATGCCCAAGGCACCTCACCGGAGTCCTCGAAGTGCTAAACGGGTTTCTGACACCTTTGTCTAACTGTTACCTTAAAATGTAAAAGGAAGCGCCTGCCCTAATAGCCAGCTACGACGAGCATGATACGAGGGATTTCTCATGAACGCTGAGCAACGGATCGCTATTCGAAAAAAGATTACGTTGGATGTTCTTATCAACTACGATTATTACAATATTTCCTTCCCTCGTCTGTGGAAGACGCGCGATCTCAGTGCTTGTGGCGCATTTGTCGAAATGCGGCTCATTGAGCTACCTGCGGATGCCCGCATAGAGGCAGTCCTGGTGTTGGAGTACCAGGATAATCA
>JAYUFH010000313.1:0-11236 GCA_043738765.1 Pseudomonadota bacterium
CTCGACACCCTGCGCGACCTCGGCAACGCCGGTAGCGTCACCCTGGCGCGTCTCGACCCGTTGCGCATCGGCAGCCTCTACCCGGCGCACAATGAAGACCGGGTGCTGGTCAAGCTGGACGAGGTGCCGCCCATGCTGATCAACGCCTTGGTGGCGGTGGAGGATCACAAATTCTATACCCACCACGGCATCGACCCGCGCGGCATGGCGCGCGCCATCAAATCCACCCTCAGCGGTGGTCCCGTGCAGGGCGGCAGCACCCTCACCCAGCAGCTGGTGAAGAATTTCTTTCTCACCCCGGATCGCACCCTGCGACGCAAGTTCACCGAGATCATCATGGCCCTGCTGCTGGAGATGCACTACAGCAAGGATGAGATACTCGAGGCCTACATCAACGAGATTTATCTTGGTCAGGACGGCGACCGCGCGATCCATGGTTTTGGACTGGCCAGCCAATTTTACTTTGGCCGGCCCCTCGCCCACCTGGATACGGCGCAGGCCGCGCTGCTGGTCGGCATGGTCAAGGGCCCCTCCTTGTATGATCCGCGACGCCACGCCGCGCGCGCCCTGGAGCGGCGCAATCTGGTGTTGGGCGAATTGGTGCGCCAGCAAACCATCACCCAGGAGCAATACGTGGCCGCCAAGGCAGCGCCCCTGGGTGTGGCGAGCAAGGCGCCCGGTGGCACCACGCCTTACCCGGCGTTTCTCGATCTGATACACCGGCAACTGCGTCGGGATTATCGCGAGGAGGATCTGCGCTCCGAGGGATTGAACATCTTCACCACCCTCGATCCGCAGGTGCAGGCCGCCGCCGAGGACGCCCTGGCCCGCCGCCTGCCGCCCCTGGAAAAATCCCGCGGGCTGCCGGCCAACACCTTGGAGGGCGCGGTGATCGTCACCAACAGTCAGAGCGGCGAGGTCCAGGCCATGGTGGGCGGACGCGATCCGCGCTTCGATGGCTTCAACCGCGCGCTGGATGCACGCCGTCCCATCGGCTCGCTCATCAAGCCGGCCATCTACCTCACGGCGCTGGAGCAACCGGCGACCTACACACTGGTCACGCCGCTGGATGACAACCGCCTGGTGTGGAAGGAACGCGGCACCAGCGACTGGATACCGAACAATTACGATAGGCAGTTTCACGGCAAGGTACCCCTGCACGTGGCCCTGGCCAATTCCTATAATGTCGCCACGGCACGCCTCGGCCTGAGCCTTGGCATCCCCAAAATAATGGACACGGTGCATCGCTTAGGAGTGACGCGCGAACTGAACGAATACGCCGCCAGCCTGCTGGGGGCGAATGAACTCGCGCCCATCGATGTGGCCCAGATGTATCAAACCATCGCCAGCGGCGGATTCCAGACACCGCTGCGCGCCATCCGCGAAATCCTGACGGCTCAGGGTCAACCGTTGCAGCGTTATCCGCTGTCGGTGGAACAAACCGTACAGCCGGGGCCGATCTACCTGCTGACCACGGCGATGCAGGAGGTGGTGCGCGCCGGTACGGCCCAAGGGCTGAAACAATATCTGCCGCCCGAGCTTAATCTCGCCGGTAAAACCGGCACCACCGACGACCTCAAGGACAGCTGGTTCGCCGGCTTCAGCGCCGACCGCGTGGCGGTCGTCTGGGTCGGCACCGACGACAACCGCACCACCCGGCTGACGGGCGCCAGCGGCGCCATGACCCTCTGGGGTGATATGATGGCGAAACTCGATCCCGAACCGTTGAACCAACCGCCACCGGAAAATATCGAAATGGTCTGGATAGACAGCGAAAGCGGCCGGCACGCCGACAGCGCCTGCCACGGTGCGGTGGAATGGCCCTTTATCCGCGGCTCCGCGCCGACCGAGACCGCGCCTTGCGTCTCGCGCTCGCCGGTCAAGGCGGTGAAGGGTTGGTTCAAACGGTTGTTTGAGTAGACACTGTTACTGATTTTCCGGCAGCGCTAGTAGCGTATGCCAACCGTCCGCAACACCGTCACCACTTTAACTTGTTGAGATGTCGCGCATGAAAATAATTTCACGATCCACTCTGGCGGCCATCGCCCTGATACTCTCCGCCTGCGGCACCCTGTCCACCGGGGAGGCGCCGGTGCAGCCGGTCTCCAGTAACAACGCCGTCATCGCCCTGGTGGACAGTGCGCGCAGCGACAACGCCGGCGGCCGGCTCGACGTGGCCGCGGCAACCCTCGAACGCGCCCTGCGCATCGAGCCGCGTAATCCGGGATTGTGGCACGAGCTGGCCAAGACACGCCTGCAACAGGGACTCACGACGCAGGCGATCAGCATGGCGGCCAAGTCCAATGCCTGGAGCGGCGACAACAAAACCCTGCGTGCCACCAACTGGCGCCTCATCGGCGAGGCGCGCACCCAGTTGGGCGACTACCCCGGGGCGCAAACCGCGTTTGACACCGCGGCACAACTCCAGCGCTGAACACCCCCTTCACATCACGGGTTATGCCTGCCCATAAGGAGGCGCAAAAATACGCGGGAGGGGGCCGGTATTTTCAGAGATTTCAGTTGTCGTCGATCACTGTGCACCTGCTTAAGTTACAGCCATCTCCTCTGCGGGGGTCGGCACGCGCGCATCCTCATGCCGATGTGGCTGGATGTTCTTGAATACCCTCCTACAATGGAGATATGCAAACCCAAGTAGAATCACCCATCCTGCCCAGCACCCCTACTCAAGAACGCTGGCTGCGCTTCGCCCGCCTTATGTGGTCGATACCCTTGCGCCTTGCCACCCTGATACTGCTGGTATTTCTGCTGACGGATTCCCTGATTCTTGCCGGCCTCGGCGTGATCGCCCTCGAGGTCGGCGGGTTGTGCGCCATCGCCGGAATGATCGCCACTCTGGTGGTGGTGACGCAGCGCAGGCGATCCAACATCGCCGGCGAAGACCCGTGTCAGAAAACGGCCTTCCGTACGCTTGCCCTGTTGTTGTCCAACTTTGCCGTCGCCGGTCTGTATGCCTATATCGGCATCGCGCAGATCGGTACCTCCATCAGCGTTCAGGCCAGCTCCCCGTCCGGCGCTTATATCGCCGAGGTGTCGCACCTGGATGCAAACGACATACCGCCCTATGGTCAGGCGGTATCGCTACGGCCGGCCGCCAACCCGTTTAAGTTTCTCATGCGCACCCGCGTGTTCCGCGGCTATTGCGACAGCGTGCCTGAACTTAAGTGGAGCGGTAATCAGTCGTTGGAAATCCGCTGCATCAATCCAGGACAGGTGGCGATACAGAAATTCAGATACCAGGATGTGGTGGTGGTAAGTTATCGCACACAGGCGCCCGCCCCGGAAAGGAGAAGCAGGCGGGGCAGGCTATAGGCGTGGACCTGGAATGAATTCACCTGAAGCACAACAGCGCCGCAGACCCTATTCTGGCGAGGGCTGATCTCCTGCGCGGGAAAATCTACGGCGTCAGTCCGGTCTTCAAGGGCGATGGCGGATGTAGAAATAAAAACACCCGCCCTGGTCCTCGGTTTTTATCAAGGCATGGCCGGTGCGCTTGCACCAGGCGGGGATATCCAGGCGCGCGCCGATATCCGTGGCAATAACCTCCAGCACATCGCCCGCGTGCAGGGTCTTGATGGCGCGGTTGGTTTCCACGATGGGCACAGGGCAGCAGGAGCCGGAGGTATCCACGGTGCGTACGGGTTTGATGTCGCTCACGGCGTCGGTCTCATTACGTATTCCGGTTTTCAGTATAGCCCAGCCGCTGCGCGCCACGGCATGTCTCGACGGATGACGATTACAACTTTGCCACCTTAAAACCCTGGTCGGTCATTACCCAATAGATCCCCACAGCCAGCAGCAACAACCAGGAAGAGGTCGCGGCTACCTTGATGTCCGGCCAGGAAGGCAAGGCGGCGTAAATCAACGTGGCCAGCAAATAGGCCCAGGCGATTTCCTGCACCTGCAATGCCTGCAGACCATGCATGCGCCAGGTCAGCAGCGACAACGCCAAGGGCAACAACAACAGCGGCGCCAGGCCGATGAAGCAGCCGTTGTACCAGCGCACGTTGGCAAAGCGCACCGATCCCAGGGCATAGCCGTGCGCCACCCGCCGCGGAAGGACGCTGAGACCCGAGGGCCGGCCAAACAGCAACAGCCCCACGATAAAGTGCAACAACTCGTGCAACAGGGTTCCGGGAAATGCCGCGAGGGACAACAACACCATGGAACGGCGCAATAGATACAACAACAGCACAAACCCCAGGACCACCCCGATATAAATCCGCCCGCTGTGGGTAGTGAAGGCCGTCGTCAGCGGGGCTAAGTTGTGCGTAATCATTTCCGGCATGTTTGGTTCCTTGCTTGAGTCTATATATTATGTTGCGCATGCCAACAGACAGCACACGTAGGGTGGGCATCGCCCACCCGCGGGGGCATCGGATGTCCTGTGTTGGCGGGCAATGCCCACCCTACTACACCATCAAAGGTTGGCCGGCGGCGTAGGCCCCCGCTCCGAGGCAACGGGAACATCCTGCAGCAGACTTATGCCCACGGCCTCCGCCACCTTGATGCCATCCACCGCGGCGGAAAGTATACCGCCGGCATACCCCGCACCCTCGCCCGCGGGGTACAGACCGCGGGTGTTCAGACTCTGCAAGGCATCATTGCGCTTGATGCGTATGGGCGAGGAAGTGCGCGTCTCGACGCCGGTGAGCAGCGCGTCGTGCATGGCATAACCCTTGATCTGTTTGTCGAAGGCCGGCAGTGCCTCGCGCAGCGCGTCGATGGCATAGTCTGGCAGGCTGGTGGACAGATCCCCCAGTTGCACCCCCGGAGTATAAGACGGCTGCACCGACCCGAAAGCGGTGGACGCACGGGCGGCGAGAAAATCGCCCAGCAGCTGTGCCGGCGCGCTGTAATTTCCGCCGCCCAGCTGGAAGGCACGCGCCTCCAGATCGCGCTGCAAGGCGATGCCGGCGAGCACATGTCCGGGGTAATCCTCCGGCGTGATGCCCACGACGATGCCGCTGTTGGCGTTGCGCTCGTTACGCGAATACTGACTCATGCCATTGGTCACCACCCGTCCCGCTTCCGAGGTGGCCGCCACCACCGTGCCGCCGGGGCACATGCAAAAGCTGTACACCGAGCGGCCGTTGCGGCAGTGGTGCACCAGTTTGTAATCCGCAGCACCCAGGGCCGGGTGCCCGGCGTGCCGGCCGTAGCGGCTGCGGTCGATAAGCGACTGCGGATGCTCGATGCGAAAACCGATTGAAAACGCCTTGGCCTCCAGATACACGCCGCGCTCGTGCAACATGTGAAACGTGTCGCGCGCGCTATGCCCCACCGCCAGCACGACATGCCGCGTCGCGATGTGCTCTCCACTCGCCAGCATCACACCCAACACCTGCCCGCGGTCGATATCCAGATCGCTGACGCGGCTGTGAAAACGCATCTCGCCACCGAGGGATTCAATGGTCGCGCGCAGCTTCTCCACCACCCCCACCAGGCGGAAGGTGCCGATGTGCGGTTTGTTGAGGTAGAGGATTTCCGCCGGCGCGCCGGCCTGGACAAATTCCGTCAGCACCTTGCGTCCGTAGTGTCTGGGGTCCTTGATCTGGCTGTGCAGCTTGCCATCGGAGAACGTGCCGGCGCCGCCCTCGCCGAACTGCACGTTGGATTCCGGATTGAGCTCGCGCCGGCGCCACAGGCCGAAGGTGTCCTGGGTGCGCTCACGCACCGGTTTGCCGCGCTCCAGGATGATCGGACGCAGGCCCATCTGCGCCAGGATCAGGCCGGCAAACAGGCCGCAGGGTCCGGTGCCGATCACCACTGGACGTTGCGCCAGTTTTTTCCGCGCCTGGGCCACAAAGCGATACGCCATGTCCGGGGCGCGGGCCACGTGGGGATCGCGCCCGAGGCGCGTCAGCACCGCATCCTCGTCGCTCAGTTCAACATCCACGGTGTAGATCAAGCTGATGACCGCCGGCTTGCGCGCGTCCACGGCGCGACGCTGGACCGTGAACTGCGTGAGCTCGGCCTCCTTGATTTGCAATTTGTGCAGCAGTGCACGCTTGAGCGCGGCCTCGGGATGGTCGAGGGGGAGTTTTATTTCAGTCAATCGCAACATGGAGTGGGTGTGGACGAGCCCTGGGTGCGGGGAAATTTATTATCCTAGTGTAGTGCGCCGGCGTTAGCGAGCATAGCGCTACACAGACCACTCCACAGTTCCCTCTCCCCCGTGGGGGAGAGGATTAGGGTAAGGGGAATCTTTTCGGTCTCGGCCCCTCACCCTGTCCTTCTCCCTCAGCCCCCTCCGGGGAGGCAAAACCCGCACGGAGAAGGAATGCTGGGTTTTGAATAGGGGCGATATCGCGCATTAAATATCCGTGTCGAACGATAGGCTGCACTACAAGCGCGCGCGGACACGCCGGGAGACCGCGGCGATCATGGGCGTTCGTACACCCAGTGCAGCAATGCATCCTGCACCGCCTCGCCGCCGTAGCCTTCGGCATGCCGGGCGTTCTGCAGCGATACCACCAGCATGCGCCGGCCCTGGCGGTCGAGGACGATGCCGGCCTGGGCGCGCACATCATCCAGGCTGCCGGTCTTTAAATGCGCGCGCCCGGCCAACTCACTGTCCCCCTGTCGCCGCTTGAGGGTGCCGTCCATGGCGAGCACCGGTAGCGACGAGAGGAACTCCGGCATGTAAGGGCTGTTATAGGCAGTCAGCAGCAACTCCCCCAGGTGACGCGCGGAGATACGCTCCTCGCGGGAAAGGCCGGCGCCGTTTTCCAGCACCAGCTCGGGAAAATCCAGGTGGTTGTCCGCCAACCACGTGCGCACCACCTTGATACCTTTTTCCTCCGTCCCCGGCGGTCCACCCTCTTCCGCCCCCAGGGTCAAAAGCAACTGGCGCGCCATGACATTGTTGCTGTATTTATTCACCGAGCGAATGATGTCCGACAGCGGCGGCGAATAGCCGGTATGCAGCAGTGTAGCGCCCGCGGGCACGCTGCCGGTGCGCACGCCGCCGTCGAGGCGACCACCCTGCTCGCTCCACAGTGATACAAAGACACCGTGGATATACTGGGTGGGCGGCATCACCACGCGGAAGATTTCGTTCTCGCCGCAGTCGGCGGCGTAACGGCCGGTAAAGACGAGCTGGTCGCGCACCGGCTTGTGCAACACCTGCATGCCCAATGCGCGGCTCCAGCCGCGGCAACCGTCGTGGGTCAGACGCACACGGTTGTCCACATCCAGTGGCGACGGCAGGGGATCGACCACGATGCGCAGGCGTTTTCCCTCCGGCTCCGGCAGAAAACGGATATCCACCGCCTGAAAGTTCACCAGCAACGCATTCGGCTGAACGTTATAGGCACGCAGCGGGCGTCCGTCGAATTCCCCCGGGTCCATCGGGGCCGGGGAAAAGTAGCCCTGATCCAACACCAGGTCACCATGAACCTCTTCGAGTCCGCTGTTACGCAGGGACCGCAGAAAGCGCCAGAAATGTTGGATCACCAGATACGGATCGCCATAACCCTTGAGATAGAGATTCCCGTCGAGCCGACCGTTGTGCACGGTTGCATCGGCATAGGCCTCCGTCTTCCAGGTGTACGCCGGCCCCAATCGTTCCAGGGCCACGAGGGTGGTGAGCAGCTTCATGGTGGAGGCCGGATTGCGCGGGGTGTCGGCGTCGTAGGCAACCAGGGGCAGCGGGCTGCCGATCTCATGGATGTAAATACTCAGACCCTTGGGGGACATGTGTTGTTGTTTCAATACTGCGCTCACCGCCTCGGGCAATTTTTCCGCCACGGCGTCGGTGGCCCGGGCCTGACCCAGCATGAGACCGAGGATTGACATCAACAGCGTGATGGAGGAGGCGGGCAGAACCTTCATGGCTGGCGGGGGAGTCCGTTGAACGCTGTCGGGCATAATGACTCTATCATAGCATTTTGGCAGACGACGCAGACACCTCCTGCGCGGGCAATCGCTTCAACAAAACGGCGCCGGCCGGATCGAGGCGACCGGCACTTTTTGCTACACTAACCAGCGCATGCAACCCGCCGGCCGCGCTGCACGCCAGCGCCAACATCGAATCCTACTGGCCATGGCCGCCCTAGCAGCCGTGCTGGTGAGTGGCTGCGCCAGCGCGCCGCTCGCCGCCATCACCGATCCGAAGCTGGCGCAGATACAAACGGCCTTTGAAAAAACCGTGCGCCAGGCGCACACCAACCCGGATGTCGACTGGCTCAGCGGTTGGAGCGGTAACGCCTGGGTGAACATGGTCGGTGGATCGAACCGCGGCCTGTGTTATCAATGGCGCGACCTGGTGTACGCGGGCGTGCTGCCCACGGTGCGCCGGGTCGGTTGGACGGCCAAGGGCATCGTCATCAGCCAGGGCACCATCAATGAACATCATGCCGTGGTGGTTTTCGATCCGCGGCGTCTGCCGCTGATGGACGTGCTGTCGGCGTCGGTGCGACAGCCGGCCTATGTGCTCGACGCCTGGCGTCGGGGTCGCGCGGATATCTATCCGCTGCACACCTGGTTGCAACTGCCGCTGTTCCTGCGCACACCGGCGCAACTCCGCACCCTCGCCGAACCGGTGGCGGTCACCCTTCCCGGCGGGCCGGTCACGCTGAGCGGGCCGGACACCGGGGCCGTGGGTAGCCGGCGTAACAATTAAGCGACGACATTTATATTGCCTTGTTGTAGGGTGGATAAAGCGCAGCGTATCCACCAAGACCTTACCGGCCCCGTGCCGCCGAGGTGGATTCGGCGCTATCGCGCCTTAATCCACCCTACACGCAAAGACGAACAAACCACTAATCGCCCCGCCGGCCGCTGCCGAGGGCATGCAGCCACAAATCCACCCTGGCCAGTATCCACTCCCACACCCGCAGCAACACAGGACGTTGTGCCCAAGATGCGTAACCCAGCTCGATGCAGTCACGGAAGTCCGCTTCGAACAGGGCACGTACCTGATCGACGAAGACCGCGTCCTCCACCAGCAGGTTGGCCTCGAGATTCCAGCGCTGATTCCAGCGGTCGTGGTTGCTCGAACCGATAGTAGCGTGCCGGTCGCACAGGCTCACCTTGCTATGCAGGACACGTGGCTGGTACTCGAAGATACGCACGCCGTTGCGTAACAGGCGCGCATAGTAGCGACGGCCGGCCTGGCGTACCCCGGGATGATCGGTTAACGGTCCCGGCAACAGCAGGCGCACGTCCACCCCGCGACGCGCGGCGGCGCGCAGCGCACGCAGCACCGACCAGCCGGGCAGGAAATACGCCGTGGATAGCCAGGCGCGTTGCCGGGCGGCGCGTAGGTTGCGCAGCAGCATGCGCTTGCTCTCCTGGCGCAACGGGCCCGCGGACAGGGTGACGCGCGCCCGTGCGCCCCGCTCGAACCACGGCGGCGCGGAAACCAACGGCGTCATGGGTGCGTCGGCATACTGATTCCACAGCGATACAAACAATTCCTGCCAGTCGGCCACCACCGGACCCTGCATCTCCACCATGGTCTCGCGCCAGCGTTTCGCAGGATGATCCACGGGGTCGAAGTTGTCGGTAATACCGACGCCTCCGACAAAGGCGTTGCGGCCGTCCACCAACAACAGCTTGCGGTGATCGCGCGCAAAATTATTGAACAGCTTGCCGAGATTCAGCGGATTGTAGAACAAGGTCACGACACCCGCCTGACTGAGGCGCAGGCGGTCGTGGCGAGTGAGTCCGAGGGAACCGAAGTGGTCCAATAACAAATAGACCTTCACATTGCGACGCGCCGCACCGATCAGGGCACCGATGAACCGGTCCGCCACCCTGCCGGATTCGAACAGATACATCTCCAGCATGGCATAGTGGCGTGCGACGTCGATCGCCGCCAGCATACGAGGGAAAAAGACATCACCATCCTTGAGCAGTTGCAGGCGATTATGCCTGCGCCAGGGATAACGGCCTTTGTGGGCGTGACGCCTGCTCATGCGCACAGCGGTCCGCTCACCCACCGCTGCCGGAGGTGCGCGCACGATTGCGGGCGATGACCTGAGCGCTCCGCGGGACATGCAACAGGTCGGCGATTTTGTTGATGAGATGACGTTCCAGCGGATGCAGGATACCGTCGGCATAGGCCACCTGCCACAGATATTCCACCACCTTTTCCTTTTGAGCTGCGCTCAGATTTTTATTGATGAGGGAGGTGAACTGATAATAATCGGTGGCCTGGCTCGCCTCGTGCACCGCGAGCTGCAAGATACGCTCGGATTCCACCGCCGACAAGGAAAATTTTTCGCACATCGCGCGCAGTACCGCCTGACGCTCCTCTTCCCTGACCATATCATCCATGCGCATCACTTCCGCCAGCAAGGCGGCGGTCGCCACCCGCGGGCGATGCGTGTCCTCGGGCAATACGCCGCCGCCCGCGGGCTTGATGTAGTGATCGTAGAACTGCCGGATAGCGCCAAGCATGCTGCGTGTTACGCTCCTGTCGCTGTTAATAAATAATGCCGTATGGCCGAGGCAGTTTGCAGGTTGGGCGACCGCCATGGATGGCGGAAGTACTGGCGCCAGGCCCCTTGGGGCAGACGCAGGAGCAGTTTCCAGTGCATCGCCCACCGTCCACGGCATCGGTTGGCGCGTTGGTGGGCAATGCCCACCCTACAACTAGAGCGGTGTACGAATTCAGCGCGCCGCATCCCACTCGCGCCAGCCCTGCAACAACGGAAAGTACAGGCCCAGCCGGATAGGGCGGCTATCGAGCAGGGCCAGCAGCTGCGCATAGTTCTCGAGTTGCGCGCGATAACGCTGCTGCTCGCGCGCGAGGAACTCCTCGAGGCCGCCGCCTTCATGCGTGCTGGTTTTGTAATCCACGATCCAGCGGTGGTCGTGTTCATCGACGAAGGTGCGATCGATGATCGCATTCTGCGCGCGTCCGCCGACCCATGCGGTCAATGCATATTCCGAACGCGCGTCGCGGTGCCGGGCGTCCAGCAACCAGCGGCCACGGTCGTCCGCAAGGCTGTTGTTCAGCGCCTGTTGCACGCGCGCCGCCGCCTGCTTCAGGTCGTCCGGCGGCACGCCTAAGTTCGCCAGCGCCGCGCGCAAGACCGGCAGTTGCTCAAGCACACGCGTCGCCGACCAGTGCTGGGCGCCGTCATTGGCGATGCGCAGCAGCCAGCGGTGCACCACCGTGCCGATGTGTTTGGCGGTTTCGCCGGCCCAGATAAATTCCACCGCTGCATGCGTCTCCTCCACCGGCGTCACCGCCCCCCAGGTCACG
>JAYUFH010000314.1:0-11235 GCA_043738765.1 Pseudomonadota bacterium
TGCACGTGGTCAATCTGCATCTCAAATCGAAAATACCGAGCGATATCCCGGGGCAGAAAATCGACCAGTATAAATGGCGCAGTGTCGCCGGCTGGGCGGAGGGATACTTCCTCGCCTCCATGCGGCGCGTCGGCCAGGCATTGGAGACACGCCTGCTCATCGATCGCATCTTCGACCATGACCCCGGCGCGCTGATCGCTGTCTGCGGCGACTTCAACGCCAACGGCGACGAGGTGCCGGTCAGTGCCATACGCGGCCGGGTCGAGGACACCGGCAACCCCGATCTCAATCTGCGCGTGCTGGTACCCTGCGAACGCAGCGTGCCGGAGTCCGCGCGCTATTCCTTACTGTATCTGGGAAAAGGCGAAATGCTCGATCATGTGATCGTGTCGCGCAGCTTGCTGTCCTACTATCACGCCACCGAAATCCACAACGAAGCCCTGCCCGACGAGTCCGGTGCTTTTCGCACCGATGTCCTGTTTCCCGAGTCGGACCACGCGCCGGTGGTGGCGGAATTTGTCATGGGAAATTGATGCTGGCCGCGCAGCCTGGATTGAGTGACGACGTGTATCGACGGTCTGCTATGATAATATGCGCAGGTACCGTTGCATCCGGAGGATAAAATATGCGTAATCGCTGGCGCTTTCCGGCCATGCCAACCAACAACCAGGCCGCGCCGCACCGGCGGTTGGCCTGGACTGCCATCGCCCTGGTGTTGGTCACGTCCCTGTCCGCGGCATCCGATGAGGACACGAGTCTTAAGGATGGCGCAAAACGCGCAGGCCACGCCATCGGTGCGGCGGCGCGCGATGTCGGCCAGGGCGCTAAGAAAGTGGGAAAGGCCGTGGGCAAGGCCGCGAAGGAAGGGGGCCGGGAATTCCGCCGCGCCATCAAGGGTGAGTCACACTGAGCACGGGCAGCCCCACGTGCGGTGAGCGTCGCGATCCGAGCAGTTCGGCCTGGTGACTACCGCTTTTGTAACCCCGTTGCAGATAGGTATACTGAGCCTCCCGCACAGACCTAAGGATAGGGCGATGGACGAGAATATCGAGATGGACACAGGCGAGTCGTCGTGCAGGGTGTGCAGCGTCGAGGCTGATGGACTCAAGTCCGCCGCGCTCTCCTGGTTGACGCCACTGGGCGCGCTGGCCTTTTTAGTCGGCAGTTATCACTATCCGATGGTAACGGTCTTGAATGTTTTTTTCGCCGCCTTTGGCGTGGCCGCACTGTTACGCTGCGTGGTCCGCATTCGCGCCTATGGTCATTATGGAGTCGGCGGACATCTGGCCATGGGGGTGGTGCTGAATCTGGCGGTGGTGATCCTGACGCTGATATATATATTCACCCTGCTGGATCCCCTGCATATACGCTGGTAGCCTCAGGGCTGGCAAGGTCTGGCCGAAGGATGGGGGCTTCAACGGCCGCAAGACGGTTTTGCAGCGAATTCACTCAAGGGATTTTTAAACATAGCGACCTACATAACGCTTGGTATGTAGGGTGGGCATTGCCCACCCTACAACTGCCACGGCTATGCGGCATTTTTTATTTCGATATGTCTAGCGGTTGGCGGCGACACTCAACATACATTGACCATGGAAAACCAGCCCCTCCATCTACTCCGCAGCGTCTTCGGTTACGAGCACTTTCGCGCGCCGCAGGAGGAGGTCATCGCCACCCTCATGGCCGGCGGCGATGCCCTGGTGCTCATGCCCACGGGCGGCGGCAAGTCCCTGTGTTTTCAGATTCCGTCCATTGCGCGTGCTGGCACCGGCATCGTGGTCTCGCCGCTGATCGCCCTGATGCAGGACCAGGTGGCGACCCTCAAACAGGCCGGGGTGCGCGCCGCGTTTCTCAATTCCACCCTCGATGCCGCCAGCGCGCGTTCCATTGAGCAGCAACTGCTGCGCGGCGAGTTGGATCTGTTGTATATCGCGCCCGAGCGGCTGATGCTGGAGCGCACCCTCGATCTGCTGGCGCGTTCCACCCTGGCGCTGTTCGCCATCGATGAGGCCCACTGTGTTTCCCAGTGGGGGCACGATTTCCGTCCGGAATACATCCAGCTGTCGGTATTGCAGCAGCGTTTCCCCGGCATTCCGCGTATTGCCCTGACGGCCACCGCGGATGAACCCACGCGGCGCGAAATCATTGCGCGTCTCGGTCTCGATCAAGGGCGCGTGTTTATCAGCGGTTTCGACCGGCCGAACATCCGTTACCGCATCAACCAGTCCACGGCCGGGGGGAGTGCGCGCGAGCAGCTGTTGCGCTTCATCCGCGCGGAGCATGCCACCGACGCCGGCATCGTCTACTGCCTGTCGCGCAAGCGCGTGGACGAGGTGGCGGCCTGGCTCGCGAGCCAGGGTCTGGATGCGTTGCCCTACCATGCCGGCCTCAGCGCCGAGGTGCGCAGCCGGCACCAGTCGCGTTTTCTCAACGAGGAAGGCGTCATCATCGTCGCCACCATCGCCTTCGGCATGGGCATCGACAAACCGAATGTGCGTTTCGTCGCCCACCTGAATCTGCCCAAGAGCGTCGAGGCGTATTACCAGGAAACCGGCCGTGCCGGCCGCGACGGACTGCCGGCGGATGCCTGGATGATCTACGGCCTGCAGGACGTGATCACCCTGCGGCAGATGCTCGAGTCCTCCGATTCCGACGATGCGCACAAGCGCGTCGAGCGTCACAAGCTCGACGCCATGCTCGGTCTGTGCGAGCTCACCACTTGCCGGCGTCAGGCGCTGCTCGCCTACTTCAATGACGCCCTCGATCGACCCTGCGGTAACTGCGATACCTGTCTCGAGCCACCCCAGACCTGGAATGGCAGCGTGCCGGCGCAAAAGGCGCTGTCCTGTGTGCATCGCACCGGTCAGCGTTTTGGTGTGAATTATCTGGTGGATGTACTCCTCGGCAAGGAGGATGAACGCATCCAGCGTTTTGGCCACGACCAGCTCACCACCTTCGGTATAGGCAAGGAACACAGTCAACAGGAATGGCGCAGCCTGTTCCGCCAACTCATCGCCCGCGGCCTGCTGGCCGTGGACCTGGAGGGGCACGGCGGCCTGCGCCTCACCGACGCCTGCCGGGCGGTGCTGCGCGGCGAGCAGCCGCTGATGCTGCGGCGCGATCCGATACCGGCCAAATCGGGCGGGGGCAAGGCGAAAACCAAAGGGGCCGCGCGTAATAACACATTCGAGAACGAATCCGACAACCGTCTGTGGGAGGCATTGCGCAACCGCCGGCGCGAACTCGCCGCGGAGCAGGGTGTGCCGCCCTACGTGGTATTTCATGATGCCACGCTGACGGAAATGGTGCGTCGCCGACCGCTCAGCCTAGACGAGTTCGCCGCCATTTCCGGCGTGGGCGAACGCAAGCTGGATGCCTATGGCGAGGATTTTCTTGAGGTGATCCAAGCGCACGCGCACGCCAATAATACAAACGAACCGGTCAGCGATACCGCGGCCGAAACCTTGCAGCTGTTCCGTCTGGGTTTGGACGTGCCCACCATCGCCGCGCGCCGTGGATTAAAGGCGACGACTATCTACAGCCATCTTACCCAGGCCATCGCCCGTGGCGAGGTGGACCTGCGCGAGGTGGTGCCCCTGGATGACGCCGAGTTGACTCGGGTGCGCGAGGCCCTACGCGCGACGGGCGGCAAGGCACTCAAGCCGGCATTCGAAGTGCTGGGCGGACGCTATTCGTATGAAGTATTGCGTTGTGTGCTGGCGGAGCAGGTCGCAACGGCCTGACGGCATCGGCGAGTGCTTGATCAAGGGGGCCGGCCACCGATGTGCGCCAGTAAATGTTCAGCGCCGTGGCGCCGGTGGTCGATAATCAACAACCAGACGAACACCTGTCGCCAGAGCCAAGGTTTTCATCCACGGTTACTGATCCGACCATCAAATAGTGCGTAGTATTTTCTTCCTCGACCTGCGGGTTTTGCCTCCCCGAAGGGGGCGGAGAGAAGGGACCTCATAGACAGCGGTGTGCGCTATTTTCTGTTCTCCTCAGTAACTGCTTTTTTTGGGATTGAACATAACGTGTTGAATAGTGCCGCATGGCAATAGCGCTAGCAGCCGTAGGGTGGGCATCGCCCACCACCACGGCCGCAACCGGCGCTCGCTGGTGGGCGATGCCCACCCTACAAACCAGACATCAGCTACATTGCACTGTTTAGAAAGGCGCAATCAGTTTGCGTACGACATCATATTCCTTGTCATTGGTCGCCGCGAAGCCATCATACTGCGGGTCCAGCGCCATCAAGACGGCGCGGTGATCGGGGCTGTCCGCTTTGAGCTGGAGGAAGGCCGCGCGCAATTGTGCGAGCAATTCTTTGTCCACCTTCGCGCTCACCGCGATGTTGTAGGGCGGTAGGTTGGCGGACCGATGCAGAATCCGCAAGCCCTTGCCCACCCACTTTTCGGCGGTCGTGTCCTTGAGTATTCCCGCATCGAAATCGCCGCTCATCACCGCGCGCGCGATGTTGTCGTAATGACCGATGAACTGATACTCGCCCAGGTCCGCGAGCGGAACGCCGGCGCCGACTACCACCGCGCGCTGCAGCAGTGCAGCCTTGTCGCCGAAGGCAAAGCGCTTGCCGCGCAGGTCGGATACCTGCTTGATCGGGCTGTCCTCGCGCACCACAATATCCAGATTGAAAAATGCTTTGTTCTCGGTAACCATCTTTACCACCAGTTGCGCGCCGCCTTGGTCGTGCGCCTTCAGATAGGCCACCGGGGTCAGGTAGGCGATGTCCACCTTGCCGGTCGCGAGCTCATCGATGGCTTGTGACATGTCGGGTGACAGACTCAGCGTGACGGGACGTTTGAGTGTTTTGCTCAGATAGTCCGTGAGTGGCGACAGCCGGTGGTACATGACGGCCGGGATATCCATGGCCACCGAGCCGAAACGCAACTCGTCCGATTCGCCGGCGAATGCCGGGGTCGCCATGGACAACGCCATGATCGCGTACATAACGCGAACGTGTCGATATGGATGAAGTTTTTTCATGTCAATTATCCTTTGTGGCTATCGGGTATATCGGCATGGTGTGTCACACGGTTGCGACCCGCGGCCTTGCTGGCATACAGCGCCATGTCGGCGCGGTTCAGGTTTTCCAGGATGGGGGTGATCTTGCCGTCCTTCGGGAAGGTCTCGATACCGATGCTGACCGTTACCGGGATGACCTCCCCGTCTATGCTGCGGAAGGTGGTCGATTCGATAGTCTTGCGGATTTTCTCCGCCACCGCCAGGGACTGTTCTTTCGATATCCGGCGGCATAGCATCACAAACTCCTCGCCACCCAAGCGACAGGCCACGTCGGATTTTCGTATCGCTGTCGAGAGTACGCCGCCCAGGTTGCGCAGCACGGCATCGCCGCTGCTATGGCCATGGGCGTCATTGATCAACTTGAAGCGATCCACGTCGATCATCAGGATGCTGTTGCTGTCGCCGTAGCGTTCGGACAACGCCAGGTCGCTTTCCAGCAGGCTTTCAAAATAACGCCGATTGAATAAACCCGTCAGCGGATCGGTGATGGCGATGCGGCTCAGTTCCTCGTTGATATGTTTGAGCTCTTCAGCCTGTTGCATCAGCCGGGCGTTGGTCTCGGTCAGTTTTTGATCGGCGGAGATAATCCGTTCCTGCAGGCGCGCGTTCGCCTGGTTGAGCTGTGTGCCCATGTCGTTGAACTGTTGCGACAGCATGCCGAACTCGTCACTGGATATGATGGGGATATTATAGGTTACCTGACCGTCTTGCTCGACGCGGTTGGTGAGTGCGCGATAAATGATCGTGACCGGTCGTATGATCAGGTAGGACAGCGCAATAAATTCCCCGAAGGCTATCAGAAAGATGGTGATCACCTGGCGCGACAGTATCGACGACTGCTCGTTCTTCAGTGTCTCCGCAACTTGGTCCAGATTGAGGCCGATGATCAGCCGCCCGGCAGATTTTCCGGCGAATTGAATATCGGACTCGAACATCCGCCATTGATTTTCATCCGTTGGCGGGCGGCCCGACTCGGCCATGACGTTGCCCTTGTTACTCAGGACCTTGGCGTAGCCGATGTCGCGTGCCTTGGTAATTTCATCCAGCAGCAGTTGTATGGTGTGGTAGTCATAACTGATGACACTGTAGGACAGCGCTTGAGAGACGATGCGCGACAGGTCCTGTCCGTGATCGGAGGTGGCGCGCAACACCTGCTGTTGCTGGTCGTGCAGGGTAAGCCAGGTAGTGGTTCCGAGGGCGACCGTCAGCACGCACACCAGCACCAGCACCATTTTCTGTCGTACGCCGAAGGCCAGCGCTGGGAGTATGCGATGTTTGATTGATGGCGGCGCATTCACGACCGATCTGTCCTTAATTCTCAGAATGTAAAAAGTGATATGCACAGGCTATGCCAACAGGGGCGGGAGGTGCCGTATAAGGTAAAAAACACCGATTTCAAGGCATTTCGGAGCCATAACGCGGCCTTTCCATCGACCTGAACCGTGGGCTGCGGGTTGAGCCATGTCACTCACCGCATGGCGGGGGTGGCCCGAAACGTGGTCGTGGATGACGCAAGTTTATATGTCAGGGAACCCCGCAGAGACATCTGCCTGTCGATCATCCAGGGTTCACCATATCGAGTTGTATCTGGATAGCGCGCAGCAGGCAACGGAGAAGTAACGCTGTGTTTAACGCACCAGAGGCGAACAGGGCCTGTCGTCCTGCACGGGGACCAGGCGAATCTTCTCCGTATCCGGATCGCGATCGATGAGGATGCCCGGTGTGTGTATCGAAAGAAACGGCGCCTGCGTCGGCTCGCCCGTGGGGTCGATGATCACCTCGCCGATGCGTTGCGCCTTGCCCGTGAGGGGTTCGTCGTAGCCCTGCTGCAAATTGATTTCGGTGATCCACATGCGGTGCGGCAGCCGTTTCATCCGATAATAGGTTTTCAGACTATCCACCATGCCGCTTCCGCGCACCTCGGCGCGGAATTTGTAGCGCTCCTGCAGGTAGGTCCTGACCACGTGTGTCTGGCAGTTGAGAAATCCATCGCCGCCAAAATGATAAATCATGCGCAGCGCCGCCTGTTCCGCCTCCTCCGCCGTCATATAGACATCGGCGGGCAGCAGCGGGATGGCATAGCACACCTTGTCGAGGGAAAACTCCTGGGGCGATCCGCTGTCGGGGATAGGCAGATAGGGACCGCTGTTGTCGTTGTGGATGTAGAACGGCGTCGCCCAGTCCACGGCATTGCGCACATAGACCGGGCCGCTGGCGCGCTGGATGATGGTCGGCGAACACAGCATGGGCTGCGTGCCCCAACCGTGCCCGATAAGCACGACCGCGTGTCCGCCCAGTTCGGCGCTGGTCATGGCCAGGATGACCGGGATCTCGGATTCGATGTAGGGATACAAACTGGTTTTAATGCGCGGCAGCAGATCCCGGCCGGGCTTGCGGCTCGGTTCACGAAAACTTAAAAGTGTGGCGGAATAACCGGCGCTGCGCACCGCCTCCATCATCTGGGAAATCTCCAGGCCGTCGCGGTTGGGCAGGGTGCGACCGCGCACCATGAAACGCGTGGCAGAGGTCGTGATCTGTGCCGGGTCGTGGGCCGCCAGTCCTTCGCGTTTGCGCAGTGTGCGCAGTGCCATCCAGATGGAGGCCTGGGCGCAGGCGCCGACGGCGTTGTCCTGTTGCATAAACGGCGTGCCCTGAACATTGAAGGTGCGCCCCGCCAGATGCACGTCGAATTTATCCGTGGACAGAAAAAAATGCGCACCATCCTGCGGTGGCCGCAGGATGGTGGCGCCCACCGGGCTGACGGTGACCGGGCGCAGGGTGATAAACCCCAGGTAGTCGGCCTCATCGGCTTCGTCGATGGCGAGCAGCACGTCTTTGTCCGCGTCCCAGCTTTTGCGGAACATGTGCATGCGCGCACAGTAGCGGTCCACCTGGGAAAACAGCCGTCCATGGTAGGCGTGGTATTCCGCGGCATAGTCCGGGTCCTGTACGTGTTGCTGAAAGATCACTGACAGACAGCCCAGGTTCATGACGTGTCGCAGGCTCATTTGCAACGGCTGCAGGCGCGGTTCCTCCAGCTCCGTCTCCGGCAGGTATTTTTTTAATATACGTTCCCAGAAACTGCTGATTTTGTCCGGGTCGGTAACGTCGCCGGGTTTCAACGAATACAGTATGAGGCGGGGGCTGTCCATCGCCGGTGATCTTCCTGCGGAGTGGTAAGGTTAAAAACGAAAAAAGGCGAGCAATAACGGCTCACCTTGATGTGGGTTGCGTGTCGATTATGCCAGGGTGATGTTCTTGGCTTCTTCGTGCGCGCGTTTCTCCTGCTCGCGTATTTCTTCCACCACCGGTTCCATTTCCTTGCGGAACTGGCGGTAGAATTGTCCGGCTTCTTCTTTCTTCAAGGTGCGTTCCTTGCCACTCTTTTTCACGTCTTCCACTAACTTCTGCAGCGGGTTAGAGGCCATGGTACAACTCCTTCGGCGGTCATCGGGTGGGGCAGGGTCTGCGTTCCACCGGCTGAAATCTGTTGCATAACATACGCTTGTTTTTAAATTATAGTCACGTCCCTCCGGTTTTGAGAACGCTTTAATGTGATGCCGGTGGAATAAATATAAGCCATTGTTTTTTTGAATAATAAATAATAGCCCGGAGGCAGGTGTGATGATAGCAGCCGATATCCTGCCCCGGCTACAGCAAAAAAGGGGTGGGATGTGCCAAGGGTTTTGCTCGAGATCGGCGAGAACATCTTGGGGTTCGGGCCGGTGTCAGATCGCCGTGGCCGCCGTTACCGCCGGTGCGCGATGGTTAGTCCGGTTGCGGCAAGTGGGTGTCATCCGGTTAGCTGGGGTCATGTGGTTGGAATCCCCTGCCGCAATACGCGGCGTCGTGCACGCGGCTGGATTTTTGCTATCATCGCATGCACACGTTATTCCCTCAGCGACAGGCAGTCAGGAGACTATGATGTACAGCGGAAACTATTATCAGCTCATGGCGGACTACAACCAGTGGATAAATCAGAAGCTGTATACGGTGTGCGCGGGGTTATCCGATGAACAACGAAAATCCGATCGCGGGGCCTTCTTCAAATCCATCCACGGCACGTTGAATCATATCCTTTGGGGTGACCGCGCCTGGTTGACACGGTTTAAGGTGCACGCCTACCCACAGGCCCGCATGGGTGAAGATCTCTATGCCGATTTCGATCAGCTGCACGCCGAGCGTCAGGCGATGGATGCAATCATTTCGCAGTGGGCGGGCACGCTGCGCGACGACTGGTTACAGCAGCCGCTGACGTTCACCAGCATCATCGACGCCAAGACCCGCAGCGCGCCGGCGTGGATTTTTGTCACGCAGCTGTTCAATCATCAGACGCATCACCGTGGTCAGGTCACCACCTTGATCAAGCAGTTCGGCGTTGATCCGGGCGTGATGGATATTCCCTGGCTGCCTGGGGCGATCGATTATTTGTAATGGGCGGGAAAGGTGTATGTGGTTGAGCACAGGGCAGCGCGTGCCTTTACCAACTGATATAAACAGACCGGCTGGACTGAGTGCGAGACAGCCGGGTAGCCGCCACTTGCGTTTTTGCGCCATCCCCCCTAACATCTGACTCATGCGTACCTACACCTCTTCGTTTTCCCTCTCCCTAGCGGGCCGGCCCCTGGCCAGCCTGCGACTGCGTCGCTCACACTAAGTCTTCCTTAGCGGTTGCTGTACTCGTCTTAATATCCATTTGTAACGGTCCGTTACTCAAAGATTCGTTGGGGGTTTTGTGAGCCGTCATCAGCGTGTTTCTATTCTGCTTCCGATGGTAGGTCTTCGTATCCTGTTCCTGGGTCGACTGCCGCGCGACCACTGGGCCTAGCGCGCGTGGCTGCCCAGTGGTCATCAATCCGGCCACTTCCGTATCACAACTCTCAGGAAAGGATTGCAGCATGAAAACCACGATCAGTCAGAAGTATCGCCCGTTCCCGCCGATCAATTTACCGGACAGAACCTGGCCGGCAAAGGTCATCCAGTCAGCGCCCACCTGGTGCAGCGTGGATCTGCGCGATGGCAACCAGGCGCTGGTGGAGCCCATGGACGCCGAACGCAAATGGCGATTGTTTCGGCAGCTGGTCGACATCGGCTTCAAGCAGATCGAGGTGGGCTTCCCCGCCGCCTCGCAAACGGATTTCGATTTCATCCGTTATCTCATCGACGGCGACCGCATCCCCGGCGACGTGACGATACAGGTACTCACTCAGTCGCGCCCGGCACTGATCCGGCGCAGCTTCGATGCCTTGCGCGGGGCCAGGCGTGCGATCATGCATTTGTACAACTCCACCTCGCCGGTGCAACGCCGCGTTGTCTTCGGGCTCGACCGTGCCGGCATCGTTGATATCGCCGTGACCGGGGCCAGCCTGTGTCGTGAGCTCGCTGAGGCCCAACGGGAAACGGACTGGGCATTTGAATACTCGCCGGAGAGTTTCACCGCCACGGAACTGGAGTTTTCCCTGGAGATCTGTGAGGCGGTGAACGCCGTCTGGCAGCCCACACCGCAACGTAAAGTCATCCTCAATCTGCCGTCCACGGTGGAAATGGCCACGCCCAACGTCTATGCCGACCAGATCGAGTGGTTCGGCCGGCACATCAGTCGGCGCGACAGCGTGGTCATCAGCGTACACCCGCACAACGATCGTGGCTCGGCCAGCGCCGCCGCGGAACTGGCGATGATGGCCGGTGCCGAACGGGTCGAAGGCACTTTGTTCGGCAACGGTGAGCGTACTGGCAATGTGGATCTGGTGACCTTGGCCCTCAACCTGCTCACCCAGGGACTCGACCCCGGGCTGGATTTTTCCGCCATCGATGCGGTGCGTGCCTGCGCCGAATACTGCAATCGATTGCCGGTGCATGTGCGTCATCCCTACGCCGGCGAGCTGGTGTTTACCGCATTTTCCGGCTCGCACCAGGATGCCATCAAAAAAGGATTTGCCGCGCAGCGCAGCGACGCCGTTTGGGAGGTGCCGTATCTGCCCATCGACCCGGCGGACCTCGGGCGCAGCTACGAAGCGATTATTCGCGTGAACAGCCAGTCCGGCAAAGGTGGCGTGGCGTATCTCTTGGAACACCACCATGGCTTGCGTCTGCCACGGAGCCTGCAGATTGAATTCAGCCGTGTCGTCAAAGGCATCAGCGATGCCAGTGGCAGAGAGCTCAATGCCGAGGATATCTGGGCGGCGTTTCGCA
>JAYUFH010000315.1:0-4240 GCA_043738765.1 Pseudomonadota bacterium
CAGCCGCGCCCGTTTCGTCTCGGCGGGAGCCGCAGCGCATTGTCGGCGCCACCGTTACTGGCGGGTCTGGAATTTTCCTCCACCTTCGATCAGCGCGACTTCGCACTGCGCGGTTATTCTTCGGGGCAGGCGGAGCTCGCGGGTCGACGTATGGCGCTGTCCTCCCTGGAGTGGCGTTTCCCGGTGCGGCGTGTCGAGCGTGGCATCATGGCGCCGCCCCTGGCCTTGCATCAGGTCTTCGGTAATGTGTTTATCGACGCGGGTAATGCCTGGAACGTGGGCGACAGTCCCGGTCGTTATTTAACCGGTGCCGGTATCGAAGCCAACGCCGATACCATATTGTTCTATAATACTGGTTTGAACCTGCGTTTAGGTTACGCCCATGGATTTAATGCGGGCGGCGTCAATCAAGTCTATCTCCAGGCCGGAGCGTCTTTCTAACGCAGCATCGAGTATAGGCAAACGTATACGGGAACAATGTGATCTGGCGTCTAACCCTTTTCCTTGTTCTCTATTTCCCACTCTGGGTATTGGCGCAGGACGAACTGCCGCACCCATCCGCGACGGCGGTGGACACTATCAGCGAGATCCGTTTCGCCGGCAACAAGACCACGCGCCCCGAGATATTTCTGCAGGTAATGCTGGTCAAGGTCGGCGAGCCGGCGAATCCGGAGCTGATCGAACGTTCGCGCCAGGCGATTATGGACCTCGGCCTGTTCAAGTCGGTTACCGCCGCACTTCTGCAGGAGCAAGGCCACACCGTATTGCTCATCACTGTTAAAGAAAAATATTACATCCTGCCTATCCCTAAGTTGAATCGCGATGCGAACAACCGTTTTACCTTGGGCGCGCAGTTGCGTATGGATAATCTGGCCGGGCTGAACCAGCGTCTCAAATTGACTTATCAGGCGGAAAAGGTGGATACCTCGAACAGCTTGAGCAAGACCTCGAGATTGGAGTATTCCTATCCGCGCGTACGGGGTACGCCATACGATTTCGAGTTCAACACCGCGCGCACGCGCACACCCTCGGGGTTGGTTGTTGCCGGAGCGCCGGAGGTTTATCAAGCGGAAGTGAGCACCGCGAACGTGGCGGTTAACCGCTGGTTGCAGCAGGAGACGCCCACCGTGGGCTGGCGCGCCGGCGGTGGTCTGACATGGCAAAAGCAGGTTTACGATGTGTACGCGGGCGCGCCGCAGAATCTGAAGGAAGGCAAGGCCGTGGCCATTACCGTGCAGGTGGAACATACCCGCGTGCATGATTACCTTTATAGCCGCGGTGGCCAGGTCTATGGCTACAATGGTACATACGGCGCGCCATTTCTTGGTTCGGACAGCGATTACGCCAAGCATAATTTTTACTTTCGCGGCTATTATCCGGTGTCTGATAAGCCACATCGCACGGTGGACGTACAGGTTCAGCTGGGCCTCGCCAACGAACAGATTTTTGGCCCCGCCTATTCGCTCGGCGGATCGAGTAGCCTGCGTGGTTATCCCAGCGGTAGTTTTAGCGGCAACGCTTTTTTCCTCGTCAACGTCAACTATCTAACGCCATTTTACGATTACTATCCTCTACGTGGTGGCGTCTTTATGGATGTCGGCAATGCCTACCCAAGCAACAGCGCGCTTAATTTCTCCGACCTTAAGACCAGTCTAGGTATAAGCCTGCAATTGAAGCTGAAGTCGTTCGTGAAAATCGAGCTGCACATTGATTACGCCTATGCACTGGAGACGGGCAAGACCAAGGTCTACGCCGGGTCGAGAGAGCAGTTTTAATCGTACGCGATCTCAGGCTGGCTTTGCCGGCGACAGCCTTAAGCCGTAGGCAAACCCGAAGCTTGCGATAAGCAATAGCCCCGCCAGGGACTCGAAGGCCACGCCGTAACCGCCGTTGGCAATCAGCAGGCCGGTAACGGCCGGGCCGGCGGACTGGCCGATATCCATGACCGTGCTCAGCACGCCGATCGCCGAGCCCAAGGTGCCCTGACGGCTGAGGTCGCTCACCAGGGCGGTGGTGGAAGAGGTGACGGCGGCGAATCCCAGGCCGAAACCCAGACTCAACGTCGCGAGGAGTACGGGATCTTGAGTCAGCGGCATCAGCGCTACACTCAGCGTCCCGATCCACAACCCGCCGACGATGACCGGTTTGCGTCCGGCGCGGTCCGATAAACCGCCCATGAGGGGTTTGATCAGGACGATACTGACGAGCTGTGCGCCGAGGATTGCGCCGATGACCCAGGCGGCCAGCCCCAGGTGATGGGCGTAGACCGCGAGAAAGGCCTCCACGGCGCCAAACACAAAGTATTGCGCCGCTTCGGTCAGGCTGGTGATGACGATACGCCGGTCGCGCAGCACCTGTCGCAGGCTGTGACGAAATCCAAGATACGTGGTCTGTGGCGCCTTCGCGGGCGGTGTGTCCCGCGGTAACCACATTCCGAGGGTGAGGGCCAGTGTGCCACTCACGGCACAGGCGATGTACACCATGTGAAAGCTGGCCAGAGAGATGAGTGCGCCGCCGAGAAACGGCGCGAGCGAACGTCCGACGATGGTCACGGAGGAGTAGGTGGACAGTCGTGCCGCGCGGTCCCGGGTGTAACGCGCGGCAATGGCGGCCGTGGCCACGGTGCCGAAGACCGCCGTGGCGAAGCCGTGATAAAAACGTACCAGCACGAGTTGCCAGGCGCTGGTTACGCCGAGATACAGCCAGGGTGCGCTGGCAAAGATCAGCAGCGATGCGATCAGCAAACGACGCGTGCCAATACGATCGGCGACGGCCCCCGCGGGAAAACTGATGAAGATGCCCGGGAGCGTCGAGGCCATGACGATCCAGCCGATCTCTGCCGGTGTCGCGCCGAGGTGCTGGGCGAACAGCGGCAACACCGGGGTTTTCGACAGCGTCGAACTTAAGATAGCGAGGGCGCCGACGGCCGAGAGCAGGATAAAATAGCCTTTATGATTGTTGTGCGGCATGTTGTAGTCTGTTCTGATGTTTTGCGGGCATCATAGCCGACATAGGCGATATGGGCGATATGAAAAAATTCAGGATTTGCCATCCTACGCATTCCCGGAAAGTGGCATGTCGAGTGTGTAGATCAATACGCAAGGAGAATTGAGTGATACACAAGTCATTGGTTTTAGTGTTGCTGGCGCTGTGGTTGAGTGGTTGCGCCGCCCACGCGGTAACGTCGGGGCGTTTCGTGGTGCAGGACACCCGCAGTAGCGGCGTCAGCACCCGGGTCGACGTGCGCTTCAGTGAGCGCGATCGCCGATTGATGCAGGATTACTATCAGGGCAAGGGCGGAGGCCATTACAAGAAAACACCCCCGGGCCTGGCGAAGCGGGATCGCCTGCCGCCCGGTCTGGCGAAGCGCGACACCTTGCCGCCCGGCCTGCAGGGACGCAATCTGCCGGGCGACCTGGAGTCGCGCCTGACACCCCTGCCGGCACCTTATGTGAGGATGATCGTGGGTGGCGATATTGTTTTGCTGGACGGCAGGACGCGGGTGGTGGTGGATTTGGTGAGCGATCTGGTCGCCGACTAGGCGCGACCCCGCCGCGCGTCAGCCGTTGTAGGGTGGGCATTGCCCACCACACGGAGCGTCGATGGGCTCCGCTGGTGGGCGATGTCCACCCTACAGAACCGGGTGGCGGCGATACGGAAAAATTGATTGGGCGGAGCACTGGGTGCGCTCCCGCAGCCCGGCCAGCCTGTGGCCGGCCTGCGCTTCAGCCCTTGGTATTGAACTCCCGGTTCAGGCGCCGGCGCTTTTCGTAGGCCTCGCGCGCGATGGCGATGTCGTCCAGGAAGTAACCCAGTTCGCTCAGCAACAGGGCCTGGGGTCCGTCCACCAGTGCCTTGGGTGGCGCCGGGTGGAAGTCCACCAGCACCATGTTGGCGCCGGCGATGATGCCTTGAGCGGTGACGTGCTGCACGTCCAGCATGCCGTCCGGCACATCATCGCGGGTGTCGACCGGAGTAGGTGCGACCCATGAGCGGGCCTGGCTCGATGTATTGAGCTCCCTGGCGTTCTACAATGGGTGTCAGTACCATTCGACCCTCGGCAACGTGAGCCCTATCGACTTTGAGCAGATGAGTGAAGGTGCTTAGGCAGTGTAAATAAATAAAGGTATCAATTATCAAGTGGTAGTGATATGCTTTCAGCCCATGAACACGCTACCCGGATTGAAACAAAAATTTCATGCTGTATGGTCGCTATTGGATGAGCGCACGCGCCGTGTCA
>JAYUFH010000316.1:0-4224 GCA_043738765.1 Pseudomonadota bacterium
CCAGGCATGCATGCGCCGGTCCTGCCAACTGATGACCGGCGACAGGGGCGCGCCATCGCGCCGGTCCCAGCAAACGATGCTGGAACGCTGGGTGGCGAGCCCGGCGTTCACCACCGTGGCGGCGCGCGCGCCCAGGTGCTCAAGGACTTCGCCCACTGCATCCAACACCGAGGACACCACCTCTTCCGGATCCTGCTCCACCCACTCCGGCTGCGGATGCGTGACGGCAACGGGGCGCATGGCCTGGGCCACGAGGGTCCCCGCGCCGTCGAAGACCAGGGCGCGACTGGCGTGACCGCCCTGGTCTATGGCCAGGTGCAGGTCGGTTTTATGCATGGGCGGGTGTGACGGCATGAGGCGTGGACGACTACTCCAAACCCTCGACATAACCGGACCAATCATAGCCGCCGGCGCCGCTCACCAGAAACCACGGGTTAAGTACGGAGGGTTTGTTGTAGACGAGGGGTTTGCCGCGCAGGTCCGTCACCTGGCCACCGGCCGCCTCCACCACGCATTGAGCCGCAGCGGTGTCCCATTCGGAGGTGGGGCCGAGGCGTGGATAGACATCGGCCTTGCTCTCCGCCACCAGACACAGCTTGAGCGAGCTGCCCATGCTGGCGGTTTCATACCCACCTTCGCGCTTCTCAAGCCGCGTGAGAAAATCCTCCAGTTTGTCGCCGCGATGCGAACGGCTCGCCACCACCGTGGCCTTGCCACCGGCGTAACGCGACGCGTGGATGACGTGACGCTGACCGGCGACCTGTTTGAACGCGCCAAGACCGGCACAGGCGAGATAGGTCGTGTCCGTCACCGGCACATACACCACGCCCAGCTGCGGCCGCCCTTCGACGATCAGGGCAATGTTGACGGTGAATTCGCCGTTGTGATTGATGAACTCCTTGGTGCCATCCAGGGGATCCACCAGCCAGAAGGTATGCCAGAGTGAGCGTTCCGCGTAGTCCACGGCGGCCGACTCCTCGGACAAAATAGGAATGTCCGGCGTCATGCCGGCGAGGCGTTGGACGATCAGTGTATGTGCCAGACTGTCGGCCTCGGTGAGTGGCGAGCCATCCTGCTTGTGACTCACGTCATGGCTGCGGTCATACACTTCGAGGATGCGCCGGCCGGCGTCCGTGGCGATGACGACCACTTCTTCCAGATACTTGCAGCTGTCGTGCCTTGTCATGCTATCGTTCCTTGCTTTGTTATATGAATTTGATAGAGAAATGTAGGGTGGATTAAGCGCAGCGAATCAACCTTGCCGAGCTCTTGTGTAGTACCAAGGTTTAGCCGCGCTGGTGGATTCGCTGCGCTTAATCCACCCTACCACGACTCGCGTGTCCACTGGGCATAACCCAACCTACATAAACAACCGACTTTATAGATGTCCCCTTATTGGTTGAGTACCTAAACGTATAGATCAACGACCCTCTGACCGCAATAACTCGCGCGCCATAAACAATGCCGCGATGGAACGCGCCTCGGTGCACTCCGCCTGCGCGCACAATTCGTTCAACCGGTCCAGCGACCATGGCACCACCTCGATGGGTTCGGGCTCGTCGCCCTCGCGTTTTTCCGCGTACAGGTCCTGCGCCAGCAGCACGTGGGTGATGTGGCTGAAATAACCCGGCGCCAAGGTCATGGACTTGATCAGGCGGATACGCCGCGCGCCGTAACCGATCTCCTCCATGATCTCGCGGTTGGCCGCCGCCTCCGGCAATTCCCCGGCCTCCATCCGGCCCTTGGGCAGGGCGAGCTCGTAGCGCTCGACGCCGGCGGCGTACTCGCGAATCATGAGCACGGTATCGGCATCGAGCATGGGCACCACCAGCACCGCGCCGGGACTGGTGCTGCGCAAACGTTCCCACTGCACCTTGGTGCCATTGGGAAAATGCAGATCCACCTGCTCGATACGGAACAAACGGGTGTGCGCAAGGGTGGTGTTGTGGGTAACGCGCGGTTTTCGGGTCATGGCGTCAGGTCGTGCGTGGCGGATTAACTTCTTCGTCGGTGCAACAATACTCCCCACGGGCATCGCCCGCTATACTCCCCCGGCGTGGGTGGTTACACTGTGGGACGCTTGGGTTTTATACTTTTATAAACGCCAACCATCGGAGCAGATATCATGATCGTCGTTCAGGAAGAGAAAAACCTGCTCAAGGCCGGCGTCTTCGCCGAACTGACACTGGCGGATTACCGCGAACTGGAACAGGCCATCGGCAAGAAACTCAAGGCCCAGCACAAATTGAACCTGCTGCTCGACCTGCGCAAAATGGCCGGATTCACCCTCGATGTTGTCTGGGAGGACATCAAGTTCACCCGCAGTCATCCGCACGACTTCGCGCGCATCGCCGTTATTACAGACGACCAATGGACCCCTTGGTTAAGCTGGCTCGGGACCGCCTTTACCGACGCCGATACCCAAACCTTCACCGATCCGGCGGCGGCGGAGGCCTGGGCACGCGGACGCTAGCCCCGTTACTTTGCACCAAGCTCGAGCGCATGGTGGGCGACCGCCCACCATGCGCGGCGTCTGTTAACTCCACTGGTGGGCAATGCCCACCCTACAAAAACAACACTCAAGGTGACGATAAATATCTGCCGATCGCACCGCGCAATGCCCCGGCATCCACCACCCGTGCGCGTGTTGTGCGCCGGGCGACGGACCAGATGGGATCGGGAAAATGCGCGTCGTCCACGAAACGCGGGGTCACATGCCAATGCAGGTGCGGCACCTGATTGCCGAGGGACGCCAGATTAATCTTGTCCGGCTGCAACAGGTCGCGCAGCGCCTGCTCCACGGCGTATACCGCGCGCATCACGCGGGTGCGTTCCGCGGTTGCCAGGTCGGTCATCTCCTGCACATGCCGGTGCAGGATCACACGGCAAAATCCCCCGTAGGATGCGTCGTCCACCAGGATGACGCGCAGCAGGTCGTCGCGCCACAGCACGTTCTCGGACACAGCGGAACACAGCGGACAGGTCGGCGCACTCATGGGTTGGTCGATTTTCCAGGGTCGGGCGCAAATTGTTTCTTGATAGCGGCCAATTCGTTCCAATGGTGGACGACCGCGGGAATTTCCGGCGGCACGAAGCCCGGGGCGATGGTGTTCAGCACCGCGTTGCTGTCCACCCGGGTGCGCCCCGCGAGAAACAAACCCTTGACCATGCCGATGGCGCACAGCCGTTGCCCCACCTCGAAACGTTGCTCGATATAAAAATATTTTTCATCCCAGGCCAGCAAACGGGTGACGAGATGAAATTTCCGCAAAGGATCGATCGGCCGGATGAAGTTGATTTCCGCCGCCCCCAGCACGGGGAACCAGCCGTTGCGACGCATCGGCCGCCACAACCCGGTCTGCGCCAGCAGATGCACCCGACCGAGATCCATAAAGGTCAGGTAGCGCCCGTTGTTCATGTGCATATTGATATCGCAATCCGTCGGCCACACGCGAAAGGCGATGCGCGATGCCTCCAGCAGACCGCGCCGCCGCAGGAACGGCAGCATAAGCAGCACCCGCAACAGCCGCAAATAAAGATTCACCGCACTCTCCTGATGAACAACAACGTCCCGGCTTCCTGCTGTATTATAATGGTATCCCTAGGCTACCCATCCCGGGCTGAAATCACTGTCTGCGGTATCAATACTACCATCGCCCCTAATAACTTCGCATAGGCCCACCATGATCAGCTGGCCACAAATCAACACTGTACTCCTGGACATGGACGGCACGCTCCTGGACCTGCACTTTGACAACCACTTCTGGCAGGTACACGTGCCGCTGCGCTACGCGGAGAAACACGCCTTGTCCCTGGAGGACGCGCGTTCGCACCTCATTCCCCGCTTTCGCCGGGCGGAAGGCACGCTTGACTGGTATTGCGTGGATTACTGGACGCGGGAACTGGGACTGGATATCGCCTTACTCAAGGCAGAGGTGGACCACCTCATCGCGGTACACCCCCACGTGATCGAATTTCTCGATGCGGTGCGCGCGCTCGATAAACGCATCGTACTGGTCACCAATGCCCACGGCAAAAGTCTGGCGTTGAAAATGCAGCGCACCCAGCTGGGCGGCCATTTCGACGCCGTCGTCTGCGCCCATGACCTGGGCCTGCCCAAGGAGCACCTTGGTTTCTGGGAAAAGATGCAGAACGTGGAGTCGTTCGACAAAGACCGCGCGCTGCTCATCGATGACAGCCTGCCGGTGCTGCGCTCGGCCCACC
>JAYUFH010000317.1:0-4223 GCA_043738765.1 Pseudomonadota bacterium
GGGGCGTGAACCGAGGCTAAAAATCCACAGAGAATTCGCCCAACCCGCCGCAGGCCTGATAATATTCCGCCATGTCGACCCGTCATGCCTTGCTCCGCCTGCTGTCCGATGGCCACTTTCATTCCGGAACGGACCTGGGACTGGTCCTGGGCGTGAGTCGCGCCGCGGTGTGCAAGACCATCAAATCCCTGGGCGAGACCGGCATGAATATCCACCGGGTCACCGGTCGTGGCTATCGGCTGGAACAGCCGTTTGCCCCCCTTGATCGGCAACGCATCCTCACCGAACTCCAACGCCTCGCGCCGCCGTCATCCGCTGCCCTCACCCTTGAGGTCCTGGAGGAAACCGATTCCACCAGTTCCCATCTCCTGCAAGGTGCCGACGATCGCGGCGGTCGCGTCTGCCTGGCGGAGGTCCAGCGCCAGGGACGCGGTCGGCGCGGGCGTCGCTGGGTGGCCACGCCCTGGCACAACATCCTGCTGTCCATGGTTTGGCGTTTCGACCAGGGGCCGGCGACCCTCGCGGGCCTGAGTCTCGCCGCCGGCGTCGCGGCCTTGCATGCGTTGCAGGATTATGGCGTCAGCGGTGTCGGCCTCAAGTGGCCCAACGATCTGTTGTGGGGCGGACGCAAGCTCGCCGGCCTGCTGGTGGATATCCGCGGCGAGGCCGCCGGGCCGTGCAGCGCGATTGTGGGTCTTGGATTGAATGTGTACCTCGACCCGCGCGACGCGGAGGCCATCGATCAACCCTGGGTCGATCTGCACAGCGTGCTCAAACTCACCATCGATCGCAACCGGCTCGCGGCCCTGTTGATCCATCATTTCAGGGAAATGTTCCGCCGCTTCGAGACCGAGGGTCTGGCGGCGTTTCGCAGCGAGTGGGAGGCGCATCATTGTTACGCGCAACAGCGTGTGTGTCTGTTGCAAGGCGACACACGGATCGAAGGCAGCGTGCAGGGCATCGATGACAGTGGCGCGCTGCTGATCCGTGAAACCGGTGGCGTATTGCGGCGCTTTCATTCCGGTGAGATCAGCCTGCGCGCTACGGTGCCGCCGTCGTGAACCTGCTGGTGGACATGGGCAATACGCGCCTCAAATGGTTGTTGATCGACCCTGGCTGGTTGTTGATCGACCCTGGCCCGTCATCGGTCGTTGCTGGTGAAGCCCTGAACACATCAGAAAAGAACATCCCCTCTCCCCACGATAGTGGGGAGAGGGCTAGGGTGAGGGGATCATACACAGGCTCTACTATCAGCCCTCCTCCCTGCAAGCCGGGAAAGGAGACTGTTCAGAGCATCCCTGGCCATGCATTGTCTGGCGCCCCATCGTTGCCGCTGGGCGGAGCGTTGCTGCATGGTCCGGACTTCATGCAGCAATTGGACGACGCCTGGAGTCATCTCACCGTACCGCACCGCGTGGTCGTGGCCAACGTCGCCGGCGCTGAAGCGCAACAGGGTTTGCAATCCTGGGTGCAGCGCCACTGGCCCGCGGCGCGGTTGCACTTTGTGGTCGCGGTCGCCGCCCAGCTGGGTGTGAAGAACCATTACCGCGAGCCCGCGCACCTCGGCAGCGATCGCTGGGCGGCCTTGATCGGTGCGCGTCAACGAGTGACGGGAGCGGTGTGCGTGGTGGATTGCGGCACGGCGATCACCCTCGATGCCCTCGACGCCGCCGGCGAGTTTGCCGGCGGCGTGATACTGCCGGGCATTACGCTGGCGCGCGACGCCCTGCGGGCGCGCGCCCCGGGCATCGCGGCGGCGGAGGGTGACGATAGCAATTGTTTCGCCCGCAGCACCGCCGACGGCGTGGCCGCCGGCACCCTCTACGGCGCGGCCGGCGCGGTGGAACGCATCGTGTCGGAATTTGGTCTGCGCCTGGGCCAGGACATGCGCGTACTGTTGACCGGCGGCGATGCGCCACGCCTGCGACCACTTTTACACGGGCGTTGGGTCGGCGCGACAGAGGCGGTGCCGGACCTGGTATTGCAGGGCCTGGCGCGCATCGCGGAGTCGCTGACATGAAGCGTGACACCTTGGCCAAAACCTTGCGCTGGCTGCTGGCGGTGCTGGTGCTGTTGAACATCGGCCTGCTGATGTGGGCGAGCTGGTATCGGGATGTGCCGGTGGAGGAGGGGCGCACGCCGCTGCCGGCGGTAAACGCCGAGCGCATGATTCCGCTCGCAACACCGGGCCTGGCGTTGCGCGCGCGACCCGCGCCGCCCAAGCCGCAACCCGTGGCCAGTACCGCGGCAGCGCCGCCGGACGCGCCGGCCAAGATTCGGCACTGCGTCAGCATCGGTCCGTTCGAATCCACCGAACTGGCTGAACAGAACGGCAAACGCCTGGCGGACGCCAAGATCGCCTATCGGTCGCGCACCGATGCCAATCGCATCGAATCGAGTTACTGGATTTATCTGCCGCGCCTGCCCAGCCGCAAGGCCGCGGAAGACAAACGCAAGGCGCTGACGCGTCTCGGCATCGATGATCATTTCATCATGCAGGAGCCGGGCATGGAGAATGTGCTGTCGCTGGGCCTGTTCACACAACTGGACAACGCGCGCCGGCGCATGGAAGAACTGGAGAGTAAGGGCATCAAGGCAAAACAGGAAACCCGTTACCGTACGCGTACCTTGTATTGGCTGGATATCCCCGCGGATAAACCCGACGAGGTGATCGCGCAGCTGAAGAAAATGGAATGGCCCGAGGCGGAGCTGCAGCAACGTGCCGCCGCCTGCGGGGAAGAGCCGGCGCATCCTATTGCCATTGAGGTGCCGCCTCCGGTGCCCGCGTCTCAATGACGCGTGTTGGTTTGGTGTGACCCAATAGCGCGCCTCGCTCTAAGGGCTTCTGGAACCCCTGAACTATTGGCAGAAACTATTACGCTAGGCCTCGCTTCTCCTTGGGAGATGAGACGCAGGCCCCCATGTGTTTGCCAAGCGTGTCCCAGATCGAATTGCCTTTACCCCTGCGTTTACATACAATTTGCCCTCGTTTTCCGCTGACACGGGAGAAACGCCAGGCTACCCGGCGCATGACATGATCCGGTAGACAGGATCGACGGGCGGATCGCAGGAGGCTGTCGAGGAGTGTCTTCCGTCTCTGACACAACCGTACGCAGTTCCCTGGTGTTTTCTTCATGGTTCAACGCGGAGCGCCGTTTTAAACGACGCACACGACTTGCCCGCATAGCTCAGTGGTAGAGCATCTGATTTGTAATCAGAGGGTCGGGGGTTCAAGTCCCTCTGCGGGCTCCATTTTTTACAGCCAGGGTTCGAAACATCCATGGAAAAATTCCCCGCCGACGCGTTGCCCATGATTCGCGCCTTCTATAAGACCCTGGCCACGCGTCTGGCGCCGGTGCGCAAAAAACTCGGCCGGCCCATGCCCTTGGCGGAAAAGATCCTCTTTGCTCACTGTGCTGTACAGGGATGTACGAATGCCGCGGGCGCAGGACGCGCAGGAGCGGCGGCTGTACAGGGATGTACGAATGCCGCGGGCGCAGGACGCGCAGGAGCGGCGGAGGATACGGCCGGCGAGCTGCCGACGCGCGGCGTGACCACGGTGAATCTGCGACCCGACCGGGTGGCCATGCAGGACGCCACGGCGCAGATGGCGATACTCCAGTTTATTTCCGCCGGACGTAAGACCACCGCCGTGCCCACCACCATCCATTGCGATCACCTGATCCGCGCCAAGGTCGGCGCCCGTCCGGACCTGCAGGTGGCGGACAAGACCAATCATGAAGTCTACGAATTCCTCGCCTCGGCGGCGGCCAAGTACGGCATGGGCTTCTGGAAGCCCGGCTCCGGCATCATCCATCAGGTGGTGCTGGAAAATTACGCCTTCCCCGGCGCGCTTATAATAGGTACGGATTCCCACACGCCCAATGCCGGTGGCCTGGGGTTACTGGCCATCGGCGTCGGCGGCGCCGACGCGGTGGACGTGATGGTGGGCCTGCCCTGGGAATTGCTCTGGCCGAAGTTGGTGGGGGTGCGCCTCACCGGTGCCCCCTCCGGCTGGACCAGCGGCAAGGATGTCATCCTCAAGCTCGCCGGCATGCTGACAGTGAGTGGCGGTACCAACAAGATCATCGAATATTTTGGTCCCGGCACCCAGGCCTTAAGCTGCACCGCCAAGGCCACGATTACCAATATGGGCGCGGAGCTGGGGGCGACTACCTCGGTGTTCCCCTTCGACGTGCGCATGGCGGACTATCTGCGTGCCA
>JAYUFH010000318.1:0-1566 GCA_043738765.1 Pseudomonadota bacterium
GGCGAGGCCTATGGCCACAGCGACATCGGCAACGGCCGCCGGGTGCAGGTGGAGTTCGTTTCCGCTAATCCTACCGGTCCGCTGCATGTGGGACACGGACGGGGTGCCGCCTATGGTGCGGCGGTGGCCGACCTGCTGGCGGCGGCGGGTTTCCAGGTGCACCGTGAATACTACGTGAATGACGCCGGCCGCCAGATGGACATCCTCGCCACCTCCGTGTGGCTGCGCTACCTCGAACTCGCCGGCGAGACCCTGACCTTTCCCGCCAACGGCTACAAGGGCGATTACGTTTACGACATCGGCGCCACCCTGCACCGTGAAAATGGCGATGCCTATCGACACCCCAACGCCGTCATCCTCAAGGGCCTGCCACCGGACGAACCCCAGGGCGGCGACAAAGAACAACACATCGACGGCCTCATCGAACGCTGCAAGGCCCTGCTCGGCCCCAAGGACTACCGCACGGTCTTCGACCTCGGCCTCAACATCATCCTCGACGACATCCGCCAGGACCTGGAGGAATTCGGCGTGGTCTACGATGAGTGGTACTCAGAACGCTCCTTAAGCGATACAGGCAAAGTGGAGCAGGCCATCGCACGCCTGAAAGAAAGTGACCATCTGTACGAAAAAGACGGCGCCTGGTGGTTCCGCTCCACGGACTATGGCGACGAAAAGGACCGCGTGGTGGTGCGGGACAATGGCCAGAAAACCTATTTCGCCTCGGATATTGCTTATCACCTGGACAAACTCGAGCGCGGCTTCGACTGGGTGATCGACGTGTGGGGCGCGGATCACCACGGCTATGTGCCACGGGTAAAAGCGGCGCTGTCCGCCATGGGCGAGGACGCCAGCAAGCTCGACGTGCTGCTGGTGCAGTTCGCCATCCTCTATCGCGCTGGCGAGAAGGCGCAGATGTCCACCCGCAGCGGCGAGTTCGTCACCCTGCGGGAACTGCGCCACGAAGTGGGCAACGATGCCGCGCGTTTCTTCTACGTGCTGCGCAAGTGCGAACAACACATGGACTTCGACCTTGACCTGGCCAAGTCCCAGAGCAACGACAACCCGGTGTATTACCTGCAGTACGCCCACGCGCGCATCGGCAGCGTGCTGCGCATGGGGGAGGAAAAAGGCATGCCGCGGGATCGCGACCTCGGGCTCGAACACCTCGACCGCCTTGTCGAGGACCACGAGCTGGCCCTGCTCGGCATCCTGGCGCGCTTTCCCGAGGTCATCGAGACCGCGGCCCTCGGCCACGAGCCGCACCAGGTGGCGTATTTTCTGCGGGAGGTGGCCACGGGCTTCCACACCTATTACAACAGCCATACCTTCCTGGTGGAGGACGCGGCCCTGCGCAACGCGCGCCTTAACCTGATCGATGCGACCCGCCAGGTGCTGGCCAACGGCCTCGGCCTCCTGGGCGTGTCCGCGCCGGACAGCATGTAGCCGTGGCGACGCGACGCAATACGCGCCACAGCGGCGCCCGCCGCGGCAAAAAGAAACTGCCGGTATGGGTGGTGATGCTCGTTGGCCTCGGTCTCGGTGCCTTGCTGATGTGGGCCGGGCAGC
>JAYUFH010000319.1:0-4214 GCA_043738765.1 Pseudomonadota bacterium
ACACCGATTTCCGGACCCGCGTGGGTGAGCAGCACCAGCTCGGATTCGCGCACCAAGGAACTCTCCGGCACGTTGCAGATGGCCAGCGAATGCGCGTAACCCAGGGCCTTGGTCTGCTGCAGCGCGGCCAGGGTGTCGGCGGTCTCTCCCGATTGGGAGATGGTGACGATCAGGGTATTGGGCAGCACCACGTGCTTGCGATAGCGGTACTCGCTCGCCACCTCCACGTTGCACGGCAGGCCCGCGAGGTTTTCCATCCAGTAGCGCGCCACCATGCCGGCGTGGTAACTGGTGCCGCAGGCGATGATCTGCACCGCGGTGATTTTGTCGAGAATCGCCGGTGCCGCCACGCCGAAGGCCTCTTCCAGGACGCGGTGGTTGCCGAGTCGGCCTTCCAACGTATCGGCCACGGCCTGGGGTTGTTCGTAGATTTCTTTTTGCGTGAAGTTGCGATACTGGCCGCGATCCACCGCGTCGGCGGAGGCCTCGGACACGCGTACCGGACGGTCGACCTTGTTGCCGGCGGCGTCATAGATGGCGCGCTCGGTGCGGCGCAGGTCGGCGACGTCGCCGTCTTCCAGATAAATCACCTGGTGCGTGACCGGCGCCAGGGCCAGGGCGTCGGAGGCGATGAAGTGTTCCTCGATGCCCACGCCCACCACCAGCGGGCTGCCCTTGCGCGCGCCGATAATGCGATTGGGTTCGGAGGCGCTGATGATGCCTAAGGCATACGCACCCTCGAGCTCGGCGATGGTGGCGCGCACCGCGGCCAACAGATCCTTGCTGTTGGCGTGGTGGTGCACGAGATGCGCCACCACTTCCGTATCGGTCTGGGAGGTGAAGACATAACCCAGGCCTTGGAGTTTCTTGCGCAGCTTGTCGTGGTTCTCGATGATGCCGTTGTGCACCACGGCGATCACGTCGTTGCTCGCGTGGGGGTGGGCGTTGTCTTCACTCGGGACACCATGGGTGGCCCAACGGGTATGGGCGATGCCGGTGACGCCCTGAGTGTGCTGCTGGGCGATGGAGGCCTCGAGCATCTTGACCTTGCCCATGGCACGCACGCGCATGAGCTGGTTGTCCTGATCCAGCACCGCCACGCCGGCGGAGTCGTAACCGCGGTATTCGAGGCGCTTCAGGCCTTCGATCAGGATGGGAACTACATTGCGTTGAGCGACAGCGCCGACGATGCCACACATGACTGTTACCTCGTTTTGCGTCAATGATAATTGCAACCTCTAAACTATTCGGTGGATTCGCTGCGCTTAATCCACCCTACTTTTCTGCATTTCGAACTAACTGATTGATGCGCTGCGCTCGTGCGCCCTCTGGGTCTTATCCACCCTACATTCAATTTATTTGTAGGGTGGATTAAGCGCAGCGAATCCACCGGAGACTCACACCTTGTCTTTCTTCTGCGGCCGCTTCCAGCCCTCGATGATTTTCTGTTTCACCCGGCCCACGGCGAGCATGCCCGGCGGCACGTCTTGGGTAATCGTGGTGTTGGCGCCGACCGTGGCGCCGGCACCCACGGTCACCGGGGCCACGAGCGTGCAGTCGGAACCAATGGAGGCGTCGTCGCCGATCACGGTGCGGTGTTTGTTGGCGCCGTCGTAATTCGCGGTGATGGTGCCGGCGCCAATGTTCACGTGCCTGCCGACGCTACTGTCACCGATATAACTCAGGTGGTTGACCTTGCTGCCTTCGCCCACTTGCGATTTTTTAATCTCGACAAAATTGCCGATGTGGGCCCTGTCACCAAGCTCACTGTCCGGGCGGATGCGCGCAAAGGGGCCGATGCGGCAGTCCGCGCCGATGACGCACTGCTCGATAACGCAGTTGGGATGAATGATGGTATCGCTGTCCACGCTGCAATCGCGCAATACGTTGTTGGGGCCGATGCGCACCCGGTCCCCCAAGACCACGCGCCCTTCCATCACCACGTTCACGTCGATCACCACATCGCGCCCAGTGTCGAGGGTGCCACGCAGGTCGAAGCGATTCGGGTCCAGCAGCATGACGCCGCGGCCCATGAGTTCGCGCGCGCTGCTCAACTGCGCCACGCGTTCCAGTTCCGCCAACTGCGCCTTGCTGTTGATGCCCATGATCTCCCACGCCGAGGCCGGTTGTGTGGTGCTGATTTTAACGCCGTCGGCCACCGCCATGGCAATGATATCGGTGAGGTAGTATTCCCCCTGGCTGTTGTCGTTGTTCAGCGCCGCCAGCCATTTTTTCAGGTGGCGCGCGGACACCGCGAGGATGCCGGTGTTGATTTCCCGCAGCGCACGCTGCTCCGGCGTCGCGTCCTTCTGCTCCACGATGGCGCGCACTTGTCCCTGCGCATCCCGCAGGATGCGGCCGTAACCCGTGGGATCCTCCAGGGTCATGGTGAGCACCGCCAGCTCATCGTTGCGCGCGGCGTGCACCAAAGGCTGCAACGTGCTCACGCGGGTCAGGGGTACGTCGCCGTACAAAACCAGTACCACTGCGTCCGCCCCGACACCGGGCAGGGCCTGTTGTACCGCGTGCCCCGTGCCTTTTTGTTCCGCCTGCAAGGTCCAACGCACACCGAGACGCGCGAGGGACTGGGGCACGCGCTCGCCGCCGTAACCATATACGACGTGCACGGCGTGGGGTTGCAGGGCCTGGGCCGTGACGACCACGTGTTCCACCATGGGTCGTCCCGCCAGGGGATGCAACACCTTGGGCAGATCGGAAACCATGCGCGTGCCTTTGCCGGCGGCGAGGATGATGACTTCCAGGGGTGGGTTGGCGGGTAGGGTCATGGTGGGGATTTAAGCATAGACCGCCGGTGCGCGCTAATGGGTCCGAGGTTGGCGGTAGGGTGGATTAAGGCGCGATAGCGCCGAATCCACCGCGAGGTCCAAGCCCGGTATGCTCTTGGTGGATTCGCTTCGCTCGCGTGCCCTTTGGGTATAATCCACCCTACTTATTGCAGTCGATGACCGGTGGCGCCGGCATCGCCGCTGCGTACCTCATCCGGCGTGGCGTCGCGGATACCCTTGACGGTCACCTCGAAACTCACCGTCTGACCGGCCAGGGGATGATTGGCGTCCACCGTCAGCTGGCTTTCGCCCACGTGGGTGACGACAAAGGTAAGCTCTTCGCCCTTGGCGTTTTGCGCCTGCAACTGCGCGCCAACGTGGCGGAACTGTTCCGGTACATTTTCCAGGTCGTCGATGAAAGTCAGTGCCGGATCGTGCGGGCCGAAACCCTCTTCCGGAGCGAGCGTCACGGAAATTTTTTCACCAATCCTGCGTCCTTCGAGGGCGTGCTCGATCTTGCGGAACAAGCGGCTGCCGGCACCGTGCACGTAGTCGATGGGCAGATCGGTGTATTCGAATATTTCCCCGTCCTGCTTGCGTATCACGTACGTGAGGGAAATAACTTTGTTCGGTTTTACTAAATCTTGATGCATGCGACGACTCCTTAAATAAATGGGTGCGGCCACGGCCGCGACTCCCTGGACATCCTGTCCGGGCATGGCTACCTGGTTCTTTCGCGGATCTTGCGGATCGCCTGCAGCTGCGCCATGGCCTCGGCGAGTTCCGCCTGGGCGCGCGCGTAGTCGACATCCGATGCGCGATCCTTCATCGCCTCTTCCGCTCGCTGCTTGGCCTGCAGTGCCGCGGCCTCGTCCAGGTCCTTGGCGCGCACCGCGGTGTCCGCCAGCACCGTTACCACATGCGGCTGGACCTCGATCAAGCCGCCGGAGACGTAGAAAAACAGCTCTTCCTGCGCCGTGCGTACCCGCACCTCGCCCGGCTTCATGCGCGCGATCAACTGGGTGTGGCGCGGCAGCACACCGATCTCGCCGCTCACCGTCGGGGCGAACAGCATCTCGGCGGTGCCGGAAAAGATCTCCTTCTCCGCGCTTACGATGTCGACATGCATGGTCATGGCCATAAATTCAAATCCAGGTAGCGTGATTCAAGTCGCCGGTGGCGGGTGCAGGTCTCACGGTTTTTCCCCGCAACGTGCTACTCGCCACCGGCTTTATAACGTCTTCGCCTTCTCCACCGCTTCGTCGATGTTGCCGACCATGTAGAACGCCTGTTCCGGCAGGCTGTCGTAATCACCGTCGACGATGCCACGGAAGCCGCGCAGGGTTTCCTTCAGAGCCACGTATTTGCCCGGCGTGCCGGTGAATACTTCCGCCACGAAGAACGGCTGCGACAGGAAGCGCTGGATCT
>JAYUFH010000320.1:0-4207 GCA_043738765.1 Pseudomonadota bacterium
GCCCTGGCGGCGGCGGTGCTGGTGGTGTTTGCGCTCATCGGCGATAGTTTGTTGCGCTCTCTCGGTATCAGCCTGGCGGCGTTTCGCATTGCCGGCGGCGTATTATTGTTTCTCCTGGCCATCGACATGGTCTTTGCGCGCCACTCCGGGCTGCGTTCGACCACGCTGCGTGAACAGGCGGAGGCGGAGCAGCGCAAGGATATCTCGGTATTCCCCCTGGCCATCCCCTTGATTGCCGGCCCCGGCGCCATCACTACAGTGCTCTTGACCGTCGGCAGTCATCCGTCCCTGACGACGAGCGTGGTGGTCCTGCTGGTGCTCGCCGTGGTATTGCTGCTTGCCCTGGGTGCATTGCTGCTCGCGCCGCGCATCATGACGCTGATGGGCGAGACCGGCGCCAATGTGGTGACGCGCGTCCTCGGCATCGTGTTGGCGGCGCTGGCGGTGCAGTTTATGTTGGACGGTATCGCGGCAGGCATGCACTTGATCACAGCGGCGCACCCTTGATTAAGACGGGTGTCCCGGATGCTTCAGATTCTGCTTAATGTTGAAACGTAGGGTGGGCAATGCCCACCCTACCACTACCACATAAGCGCACTGTCGATTCTAACTGGTGGCAAGCGCCGGGTTTCCTCCCGTGCCGCGTCACGAGTACAATCCCCGCTACAGCTTTAAGGAGAGTCGGTCTTGGAACAATATCGCGGTACCACCATCCTCTCGGTGCGCCGGGGCAACCGCGTCGTCATCGGTGGCGACGGCCAGGTCTCCATGGGCAACACCATCATGAAAGGCAACGCCCGCAAGGTGCGGCGTTTGTACAAAGATCAAGTGATCGCCGGCTTCGCCGGCGGCACGGCGGACGCCTTCACCCTGTTCGAACGCTTTGAGGCCAAGCTCGACAAACACCAAGGCCACCTGACGCGCTCGGCGGTGGAGCTGGCCAAGGACTGGCGCACCGACCGCATGCTGCGCCGCCTGGAGGCGCTGTTGGCGGTGGCGGATCGCAGCGCGTCCCTCATCATCACCGGCAACGGCGACGTGATCGAACCCGAGGGCGGGCTGATGGCCATCGGCTCCGGCGGGCCCTACGCCCAGGCGGCGGCGCGCGCCCTGCTGGAAAATACCGAACTGGCGGCGCGCGACATCGTGGAGCGCGCCTTGAATATTGCCGGCGATATCTGCATCTACACCAATCACAGCCTGACCGTCGAAGAACTGGAAATTTAAACCCTTATGTCGGAAATGACCCCGCGGGAGATTGTCCAGGAACTGGACAAATACATCATCGGCCAGGGCGCCGCCAAACGTGCCGTGGCCATCGCCCTGCGCAACCGCTGGCGCCGCGCGCAGGTGGCCGATCCCGAGCTGCGCTGCGAGATCACGCCGAAGAATATCCTGATGATAGGACCCACCGGCGTCGGCAAAACCGAGATCGCGCGGCGTCTGGCGAAATTGGCGCATGCGCCGTTCATCAAGGTTGAAGCGACCAAATTCACCGAGGTGGGTTACGTCGGGCGCGACGTGGATTCCATCGTGCGCGATCTGGTGGACGTGGCCATCAAGATGATGCGCGTGGAGGAGACGGAAAAGGTTCGTACCCGCGCCCAGGATGCGGCGGAAGACCGGATCCTGGACATCCTCCTGCCGCCGGCGCGCGAGGTGGGTTTCGCCACGACGGATAACCGCCCCGCGGCGGATGGCGCGGCGCGCCAGGCGTTCCGCAAAAAGCTGCGTGAAGGCAGTCTGGACGGGCAGGAAATCGAGGTGGAGTTGAGTGTGCCGCCCATGGGTGTCGAGATCCTGGCGCCCCCCGGCATGGAAGACCTCACCAGCCAGTTGCAGGGCATGTTCCAGGGTATGGGCGCGCGGCGCACGCGTGCGCGCAAGGTAAAGGTCAGCGAGGCGCTCAAGCTGCTGACGGAAGAAGAGGCCGGACGCCTGATCAACGACGATGACCTCAAGACGCGCGCCGTCGAGCGGGTGGAACAACAAGGCATCGTGTTTCTCGATGAGCTGGATAAAATCGCTGGGCGTTCCGAGACACGCGGTCCGGATGTCTCCCGCGAAGGTGTGCAACGCGATCTGTTGCCGCTGGTGGAGGGTTCAACGGTGTCGACCAAATATGGCATGGTCAAGACCGATCATATTTTGTTTATCGCCTCGGGCGCCTTTCACCTGGCGAAACCATCGGACCTGATACCGGAGTTGCAGGGGCGTCTGCCGATACGTGTGGAATTGCACGCGCTTACGGTGGATGATTTCGTGCGCATCCTCACTGACACCGATGCCTCTCTCACTACCCAGTACGCCGCACTTCTGGCCACCGAGGGTCTGGAAATCCGCTTCGGCGACGACGGCGTGCGCCGCATCGCCGAGATCGCGTGGCAGGTGAACGAATCCACGGAGAACATCGGTGCGCGCCGCTTGCACACGGTGTTGGAGCGGCTGCTGGAGACCGTTTCTTTCGAAGCCGCGGACCGCAGCGGCGAGAAGCTGCTGATCGACGCGGCCTATGTGGATGCGCATCTCGCCGAGCTGGCGCGTAACGAAGATCTGGCGCGTTACATCCTGTAAATCCCGCTGGCAGTACATTTTACAAGCGCATGAAAATAAAAATATTTTTTTCAGCCCCCCACTGCTATCGAAAATGCTTGAAATTGTTTTGCGCAACCCCATAAATAAAGACGTAAGTCATTGCAACCAACCATCAACCGGAGGTGAATATGAATATGCTACTGCGTACCCCAAAGAGCACGATCGCGCGCCGCTGGGGCGATGATTTTGACAGTCTGTTCGAGACTTTCCTGCGCCCCCTGGGCATGGCGGAAGAAACGGTCAGCGAGGGCCTGGCGCCACGCGTGGATGTGGTGGAGCACGACAACGAGTTCGTACTGCAGGCGGAGATGCCCGGTATCAAGAAGGACGACATTGAGATCACCCTGGAAAACGGCGTGCTGACCATCAGCGGCGAGAGCAAGAGCGAAAATGAAGCACGCGAAGGCGAGCGCCTCATCCGCCAGGAGCGGCGTTACGGCAAGTACGTCCGCAGCCTGCGCCTCGGCAAGGAGATCGACGAAAAGAAGGTCAAGGCCAACTACAAGGACGGTATTCTGGAACTGGTCCTGCCGAAGTCCGAGGAGGTCAAGCCGAAGAAGATCAGCGTGAGTGTGAATTAAACGCCGGCACGGCGGCGGCGATACCTGCAAAGGGCTGCCACGGCGGCCCTTTGTTTTGCCTGCCGGCCTCGTCTAGTACAAGGACGCTTTGCCAGTGGGATGGAGTATCCCGAGCATCGGATCTGGCGGCGTTCGTCGGAGGCACAAATGGAGTCTATAGACCGCCGCCTGCTGACATCCGTCAAGGAATACGGTAATTTGCCCGCGAGCGATACCATAATTCAGTGGTTGCGACCTGGCGACCACCGTTGCCATCCGAGGAAAGCAGATGTCCCTTAGCCCCAAATCCGCCGCTGAGCGCGCTCAGATACTGACCGAGGCCTTACCCTATATCCAGCGTTTTCAGGGTAAGACCATCGTCATCAAATACGGCGGCAATGCCATGGTGGACGCGGCGCTCAAGGAGGGCTTTGCCCGCGACGTGGTGTTGATGAAACTGGTGGGCATGAATCCGGTGATCGTGCACGGCGGCGGGCCGCAGATCGGTCAGCTGCTGGAAAAGATCGGCAAGAAGAGCGAATTCTTTCAGGGTATGCGCGTCACCGATCGTGAAACTATGGATGTGGTGGAGATGGTGCTCGGTGGTCTGGTGAACAAGGAAATCGTCAGCCTGCTTAACCGCCATGGCGGCAAGGCCGTGGGCCTGAGTGGCAAGGACGGCGGTCTGATCCGTGCGCGCAAGATGATCATGCGCAAGCCGCAGGCGGACGAGACGCTGCCGAGCGAGATCATCGACATCGGCCATGTGGGCGAGGTGGAGAGCATCGATCCCGAGGTGGTGGCCCTGTTGGACACGCGCAACTTCATTCCTGTCATCGCCCCCATCGGTGTGGGCAAGGACGGCGAGGCGTATAACATTAACGCCGACGTGGTCGCCGGCAAGCTCGCCATCACCCTGAAGGCAGAGAAGCTGATCCTGCTGACCAATACCATCGGCGTGCTCGACAAGCAGGGCGCGCTCCTGACCGGTCTCACGGTCCACCGGGTCAACGAGCTGATCCAGGACGGCACCATCCACGGCGGCATGTTGC
>JAYUFH010000321.1:0-1556 GCA_043738765.1 Pseudomonadota bacterium
GCGTGGAATTCTGTATCGACGCGCCTTTGGTCAGGACGCCCGAATACACGCGGATAAAGGTGAGCGCGCCGTAGACATCGTTGATCACCTTGAACGCCAACGCCGAGAACGGCTCGTCATCGGAGCACTTGCGCTCGCCAATCGGTGTGCCGTCGGCATCGACCGTCTTGATCGAGGCCACGTCGGTCGGCGCCGGCAGAAAATCGACTACCGCGTCGAGCACCTGTTGCACGCCCTTGTTCTTATAAGAAGATCCGCACAGTACCGGAGTAAACGAGGAATTCAGCGTGCCCTTGCGCAGTGCCGCGCGCAAAATATCGGGTGAAGGCACGGTGCCGTCCGTGATATAGGCCTCCATCGCCGCATCGTTCTGCTCCAGGCAGGTATCGACCAGCTCGGTGCGATAGCGGGCGATCTCGCCCATGAGTTTGCGATCGCTCGGTACGGTAATCTGCAGTTTGTCGGCGAGATCGGCAGTGACTTCGAGAATCTGCCACTCGGCGTCCTTGTCGTCTGAATCCCAAACCAGCGCTTTCATCTCGACCAGATCAACCATGCCCTTGAAATGATCTTCCGAGCCGATCGGAATCTGCACCGGCAACGGACGCGCGCCCAGGCGTTTCTTGATCATGTCGACACAGCGCACGAAATTGGCACCGCTCCGGTCCATCTTGTTCACGTAGCACAGGCGCGGCACGTCATAGTTATCGGCCAGCCGCCAATTGGTTTCCGACTGCGGCTCCACGCCGGCCACACCGTCAAACACCACCACCGCGCCGTCGAGCACACGCAGCGAGCGATTGACCTCGATCGTGAAATCGACGTGCCCGGGCGTGTCGATGAGATTGATCTTCTTGTCGCGCCAGAACGCCGACACTGCGGCGCTCTGAATGGTGATGCCGCGCTTCTGTTCCTGCTCCAGATAGTCGGTGGTCGTCGAGGTCTTCAGATCCTTGGTGTCATGGATGTCGATGATCGTGTGCTTGCGGCCCGTGTAGTAGAGGATCCGCTCCGTGGTCGTGGTTTTGCCGGCATCGACGTGGGCGATGATGCCAATGTTGCGGATATCAGCGAGCGGGGTAGTACGGGCCATAGCAAGGTTCCATTAGGGCTTAAGGGGTCGACCGGGGTCGATAAATTGGCGCGGGAGGATACGACGGATTGGGGTCGGTTTGCTCGTCAGCCGGGTGAAAATTTGCATCGCTGTGATAGGATGCGCGCCGCAGACGGAGCGGGGCCCTTCATTCCGGCGGCAAATCTGGCGGTAGTGGCAGATTTAGCGGCAGCATGAATTGGCAATAAGTCTTTAATAATCAGTAGGTTACTGACTATTAAAGCCGCTCGGTTACGGTTTTCTCCTTCGGCGCGCCTGTAGCTCAGTTGGATAGAGTATCTGGCTACGAACCAGAGGGTCGGGAGTTCGAATCTCTCCAGGCGCGCCAGCTTCCCTGCAAAATCTCCTCGGTTGAGGACCACCCGATTTCCTCTGATGGGTACCACCTGATTTCCTGGGATGGGGACCACCCAATTTCCTGAGTTGGGGACCACTGGCTGAA
>JAYUFH010000322.1:0-1553 GCA_043738765.1 Pseudomonadota bacterium
TCGGGCCAGCGCTTTGCCTCGAAGGGTGCCTACCTGGCGCATTTCGCGCAACCCGAAGGCACGCAACTTTTGGCCGATGGTGACTGGACCGTGCCGTGACCTGCGGTGACGGCGTTTGCCCAGCGTGGCTGTGTGGCGGCGGTTGGCGCGTGTCAGCAGGGTGCACTGATGTAGTGGTAGGGTGGACATCGCCCACCACACGCGGCGCGGGTCGGCCTGGGTTGGTGGGCGATGCCCACCCTACAAGAACCAGCGGCCGACGATCAGGTCATAGCAGCCGGCGTAAGCACGCGAGGGATCGACCACCAATCGGAAAGCACGCAACACGACCTCAAACAGCCGCGACCAATCCCTGGCCGATGGCGAAGGTGGTCAGTGCCGAGACGTTGTGCAGGTCGAGCTTCTTCATCAGATTCGATCGGTGTTTTTCCACGGTCTTGATGCTGAGACCGAGATGGTCGGCAATAAACTTGCTGGTGCGTCCTTCAGCGATCAGTTTCAGGATCTCCCGCTCGCGACCTGTCAACTCGTTCCTGGGGGATCGCGCGCCGCTGGAATCGGTGCCCACGAGGAACGCGTTGACGACCTTGTCCGATATGCTCGGGCTTAAATAAACCTTGCCGGCCAATACGCTGCGCACCGCCATGACCAGCTCCGCATTACTCGCGTCTTTCAGTACGTAGCCGCTGGCGCCCGCGCGCAGCGCCTTGCGTATCGAGGTCTCTGTGGTATGTTGGGTAAGTACCAGGATTTTCGTCGTGGGGTGGCGGCTTTTAATCGCTTCGATTGTATCCGTACCGGTGCCTCCCTGCAGGTTGAAGTCGGTCATGACCAGATCGGGCGCGAATTTCTCCACCAGCTCCAGCGCCTCGTGGCCATTGTCCGTCTCGCCTATCACATCCAGGCCGGGTTCCGCCCTTAATAACGCGCATAATCCGGCCCGCAGGATGCTTTGGTCCTCGGCGATCAGCAGCGTGTACTTTCGCGTCATTGCATTGTTCCTTGGGGGTGCGAAGTCGGGAGTCACGGTTCGATGCCGCAGCTAGTGTGGTGGTATTGCGCGGGCCAGGTTGCGCACGCGTTTGGGTTGATAAACAAACACCCACTGCGAATATTTTTCCTTATCCTCGAAACCTTTATTGTCGGCGCTGAAACCCGCCAACTTGATCGGATGTTCCTCCGACAGACTGTAGACACCCATTATCCTATCGTCTGTGTCCTTGACCAGGCCCCATTGCGTCGTGCCGCTGATGGGATCCGCATACAGCTTGCGCAGATAACGCTCGACGCCGGGTGCGCGCGGGTCGCGTAGAAGGTCGGCAAGGGTCTGCGGAAACTGATTGGCCGGCCCGGCCTTGGCGTTGTAAAAACGCCCGATGGCAGCGCGGATTTGCCCGCCGGCAAATAGCAGCTGTTGTTCCTTTTCCCGTTGCGCGGCCACGTGCCAGACAATGCCGGCGGTGGCCAGGAAGATTCCAATGATGGCGATCATAATCAACACGCCGATATAGGTGAAACCATCCTGCGGATATTTTGATGTCGGCGGCGAATGC
>JAYUFH010000323.1:0-1549 GCA_043738765.1 Pseudomonadota bacterium
CGTATCGGAAGGTTGAAGAAAAGAGTTCAAAGGAAGGGGACGGCGGAGAAATGAGTTTGGCGCGGGAGCCGATCCCGGCAAGACAGCAGGCGGCATCGGCCGGGAAGACGGCATCGGCGAAGAAGGCGGCGGGGAAACAAAGAGACCGGGCCGACGAATTGACCCGGCCTGCCGTACATCGGCCCGCCGGCTGCTCGGGTCGCACTCCTGCGGAGCCCTATCCTTCCGGCGGCGGGAGTTGTGGTAGCGGGAAGGAAGCCTGGCGTCCAGCGCCGAGCCATCCATGGCGCAAGTCAGGTCAGGGCTTCCGCATGTAGTTTTATTGCTGTAGTCGTTTGAGCAGGTAGTCCGGATCGAGGGAGCAGAGGAAGCGTTGGCCTTTGAGGCTGGTTTTCTTCTCCGGGTTTTTTCGCAGTTGGTTCATGGCAATCCGCCTGAGCCGGGAGAAGTTTTCGGCGCTGTGGTCTTTTCGCAGCCGGCTCTCATCCTCGCGGAACGCCATGTCCAGTCGCCAGTGCAGTTTGTTCTCCACGGCCCAGTGTCCGCGGATGGCCCCGGCCATCTTCGCGGCATCGGTGCCCTTGAGGCTGGCGATGTAATACCCGCGCTCGATCGAGACCTTCCCGGTCATGTCGCCCAAGTCCTGCCGCGTGCGTTCCACCATCGCCACGCTGGAGAGCCCCGGCCACAGCGCAAGCAACTCCGGACCCAGCCATTTGACTTCATCGGTCACCCACACCCTGCGGGTTTCGAGGCGGCCGTGGCCTTCGTTGCTCTGCTCATCGTAGCCGTGGGACATGCCTTCGAAGCCGTCCAGCACCGCTTCATCCAGCAGGTTGCGGACCTTGTCATGCAGCGTCGGCTGGTTGTCCTTCACGGCCAGCACATAGTCGCCGCCCTGGCTTTTGATCTGTCCGGCGATCTCGCGCTGACAGCCCATGGCGTCGATCGTCACCACCGCCTTCCTGATGTTCAACAGCGCCAGCAGTTTGGGGATGGCGGTGATCTCGTTGCTTTTTTCCGCGACGGCCACCTGCCCCAGCACGATCTGATTGTGCTCACACCAGGCGCTGACCAGATGCAATCCCTGCTTGTTCCAGACGTGCTTGAAGCTGTGGCGTATCGTCTTGCCGTCGACGGGGATCAGCCTTCCCTCCGGCGCTTCGGCACCCGCCTCGGCCAGGGCGGTGGTCCATCGGATGAAGCACTGTTCGAAGGCGTCCGGGTTGATGCGCGCGAACACACGGCGGAAGGTGTCCTCGCAGGGGATGCCGTTGGGCAGTGAAAGAAACGTCGCCAGCCACGGCTCCCAGGAGTTGGCGTACAACACGATCTCCGACCAATCGTCAGCCCGGCACATCACCGCGAGAATCGCGATGGCGAGAATGTCGTCGAACAGGTGTCGCACGTTGTGCCGGCGCGGGTCCGGGAGGTCCGCGAAAAAGCCAAACAAGACCTCGGTCGCTTGAGCGTCCATGCCAAGCTCCTTTTGCAAGGGAATTCAATTGTTCTTCCACCGAGATCTCGGAACAAGTCCCACCCTAACGGA
>JAYUFH010000324.1:0-1546 GCA_043738765.1 Pseudomonadota bacterium
GATGGGTATTACAACACGCCGGCGAATACGATCCGGGCGTTTGCCCTGCACTGCGTGTCGCCGGCGGCCGAGGGCGGGGATAACGAACTGCTGGACCCCGAAATCGTCTACGCCCTGTTGCGCGACGTCAATCCGGACTATGTGCGCGCATTGCTGGCCACGGATGTCATGACCATACCGGCCAACACGGAATCCGGGAGTGAGACGCGCGCGGCCCAATCCGGACCGGTCTTCTCTGTCGATCCGGCTACGGGCACGCTGCACATGCGCTATACCGCGCGTACCCGCAGTATCGAATGGAAGCAGGATGCGATCACGGACCAAGCCGTGACTTTTTTACAGGGCTTGCTGACTGCGGGCTCGCCCTATCGCTTTACCCATCGACTGGCGGCGGGACAGGGTCTCCTTTGTAATAACGTGCTGCATAACCGTACAGGCTTTACGGATGATGTGGACAAGGGTAGGCGAAGGCTGTTATACCGTGCGCGGTATTTTGACCGCATCGCCCATACCCACCTGAACGAAATATTTGATCTGCGTACCGATCGCTAAAGGCCCCAGCATGCTCCATTTGAGTGAAATATTATTGCAGCACCACGATATTGAAACTTTCGAGCAGCTGATTACCGTGGTACAGCAACGCGCCCAGGGCGGCGAGATTTTTTTTCGCATCGACGTGAAGCCGCCATACCCCGACACACCGGCCAACTGGGAAGACCGGCTCGAAGCGGCGTTCGTCGGCATCAGTTCCATCGACCCGGTGGGCCGCACGCGCGATTGACGGGGCGCGAGTCGTGGGCGATAAGACAGCAAACTGGAGAGTATAAAGACTAGCGATGAAATACCTGAAAGAAGATGCCGCTTTGCTGGATATGGACAGTGCCGAAGACACACAGGAGTCCCTGGTGCTGCGCGAGCAGCGGCTTGCCGAGATCGATCAGAAGCTGATCGAATTGCCCGCGGGTTACGCGTCGGTGCAGCGCGCCGAATTACTGTTGGCGGGTGGACGCGCGCTGATCGACCTGGAGCGTTTTCAGGAGGCCTGGGATCGCGCCCGGGAGGCGTTCGACATCTACACAGCTGCCGAGGATTGGGAAGGGGCGGTGCAAGCGAGCGAAATCCTGTTTCTGTCCGATCAGCCGGAATCCCTGCCGGCCCTGGGGCAGGGCATCTGGCTGGCGGTGACCTTTCCCATTGACCCGGAGCTGACCGTCGCCATGCTGCAGCATGTCATCGACGATACCCCGCCCGATTCCGATGGTGCCGCGGTCGCTGCCATCGTCGCTCATTATGTGGTGGACATGCGTGCGCCGGAAGGCAAGTCCCGTGAGAATCTCTTGTTCTATACCAACCAGATGCTGGCGGCGACCGCACGCCGTCATAGCGGTGTGCAGAGCCAGCAGGATTTCGATCGGTGGTTTCAGAAGCTCGAACTCAACGACCCGGCGCTGTTTCTCCCACGCCTGCGCAACGTCGTGGATGTGCTGGTGCAGGACGAGTGGTGGATCGATCGCGACGCCTTGCGCGAAAAATTACCGGTGAACTG
>JAYUFH010000325.1:0-11034 GCA_043738765.1 Pseudomonadota bacterium
AGCCGGATTCCTTTGCCCACGGTGTCCCTGGTGGGCTACACCAACGCCGGCAAGTCCTCGGTGTTTAACCGCCTGACGGGTGCGGCGGTGTATGCCGCCGACCAGCTGTTCGCGACTCTCGATCCCACCATGCGGCGTGTCGGTCTTTCCGGTCACGCCAGTATTATCCTGGCGGATACCGTCGGATTTATCCGCCACTTGCCACACAAACTGGTGGAGGCATTCAAGTCCACGCTGGAAGAAGTGGCCGAGGCGGATCTGCTGTTGCACGTGGTGGACGGTGCCAACCCCGAGCGGCGTGAGCAGATGCAGGAAGTGGATGCGGTGCTGACGGAAATCCAGGCGCACGCCATCCCCCAGATCATCGTGTTCAATAAAATCGACCTGACGGCTGAGCCGCCCCACCTGGAGCGGGATGCAGCCGGAGCGGTGAGCAAGGTCTGGTTGTCGGCGCACACCGGAGAAGGCGTGGAGCTGTTGCAACAGGCGCTTTCCGAACACTACCGCCGCCATCGCATGCGTCGGCAACTACGTCTTCCGCCCAGTGCCGGACGCCTGCGTGCACAGATACACCAGCACTTGCATGTGGTGCAGGAGGCCGATCAGCAGGCGGGCGGCTGGTACATGGAGATAGAATTGGATCTGGCCGGTTTAAATTGGATGTTGCAACTGGAAGAGTTTGACCAGGCTGAGTTGTTGGAGGATAACATCGAACCGTTTGTATCCACGGGCACATAATCGTGTGGTAGAAGGTGATCACCTTGGACGCAAGGTGAAGTTTTTTCTTATCCTGCTAAAATGGCCGTTTTTGTCCAGCGTAGTGTCATTGACAGATAACTTTAGGAGCAGACCGTGGCGTGGAATGAACCCGGTAACTCCGGGGGCAAAGACCCCTGGGGACAACGCAATAAAAATCAGGGTCCGCCTGACCTGGATCAGGTAATAAAGAATATTCAGGACAAGCTGCGCAAGCTGTTCGGCGGTGGCGATGGCAACAAGCACGCCAATGGTGGCGGCAGCGGCAATATTGGCGGATTCGGCATCGCCCTGGTGATCGTGGTTGCCCTGGTCCTGTGGCTGCTCAGCGGTTTTTACGTGGTTCAGCAGGGCGAGCGGGGTGTGATTCTGCATTTTGGCCAGTACGAGGCGAACAAAATGGCCCAAGCCGGTCTGCATTGGCACTGGCCGTACCCCATCGAAACGGTTGAAAAGGTCAACGTGGAGCAGGTGTCGACCCTGGAGATCGGCTACCGCAGCAGCGGTCGTTCCGGCGGCAGTTCACTCAAAGTGCCGAAAGAGGCACTGATGCTGACCGAGGACGAGAACATCATCGATATCGAATTCGCCGTGCAATACAAGGTCAAGGATCCCAGTGCCTATCTGTTCAACGTGCGCGACCCGCAGGAAACCGTCCTGCAGGCCACGGAATCCGCCGTGCGCGAGATCGTCGGCAAGAGTACCCTCGATTTTGTCATCACCGAAGGGCGTGATGCCATCGCCCAGGACACGCGCAAACTACTGCAGGAAATACTCGACCGTTATAAAACCGGCATTCATGTGGTGACGGTACAGATGCAGAAGGCCCTGCCGCCGGAAGAGGTCAAGGCCGCCTTCGATGATGCCGTCAAGGCGCGCGAAGACGAGCAACGCCTGAAAAACGAAGCCGAGGCCTACTCCAACGACCTGATCCCCCGCGCCCGCGGTGGAGCGGCGCGGATGATACAAGAAGCGGAGGGTTACAAGGCCAGCGTGATCGCGCGTGCCGAGGGTGATGCGCGCCGTTTCAGCCAGGTGGTCAAGGAGTACGACAAGGCGCCACGGGTGACGCGTGAACGGCTTTATCTCGATACCATGGAGCAAGTGCTGAGCAACACCACCAAGGTCTACGTGGATCAAAAGGCGGGTAACAATATGCTCTATCTGCCACTGGATAAGCTGATCAATCCATCCAGCACCACGGCGGCCACTACCGGTCCGGTGAGCGGTCTGCTGCCGTCGTCACCGGAACAGAGCGATGGCGGGCAGGCAGGGCGGGATCGCACACGCGATGTTCCGCGCAACCGTGGGGCTCAGCCATGAATCAGACTAAATTAATTGTGATCGCGGGTCTGTTGCTGGTGGTGGCCATCACCGTCAACGCCACGGTCTATACCGTGGACGAGCGTGAAAAGGCCGTGGTGGTACGCTTTGGTGAGGTTGTGCGTATCGACGCCAAGCCGGGGCTGCATATGAAGACCCCTTTCGTGGAAGACGTGCGTTTCTACGATTCCCGCATCCTCACTCTCGACGCCGAACCGCAACCTTTCCTGACCAAGGAAAAGAAAAGCGTACTGGTGGACTCCTACGTCAAGTGGCGGATTATTGATGTGCTGAAGTTCTATGTCGCCGTGGGTGGTGATGAGATGAAGGCGCGCGAACGCCTGGGCCAGGTCATCAACAGCGGCCTGCGCGACGAATTCGGCAAGCGCACGGTGCACGATGTGATCTCCGGCGACCGCCGCAAGATCATGGAATTACTGAGCGTGAACGCCGACAAAGAGGCGGGTGAATACGGCATCGAGGTAGTGGACGTGCGCATCCAGCGCGTGGACCTGCCGAACGAGGTGAGCCAGTCGGTCTACCGCAGAATGGAAGCAGAGCGCGCGCGCACCGCCAAGGAACTGCGCGCCCAGGGCGCGGAAACCGCGGAAAAAATCCGCGCCAACTCCGACCGGCAGAAGGAAATCCTCCTGGCGGAGGCCTATCGCGACGCGCAGCGTCTGCGCGGCGAAGGTGATGCCCGCGCCTCCGCAATTTATGCCAAGGCGTACAGCGTGAATCCCGAATTCTATTCTCTCTATCGCAGCCTGAACGCGTATAAAGAGAGTTTCAATAATAAAGAAGATATCCTGGTGGTGGATCCCAGTTCCGATTTCTTCAAATACTTCAAGAATCCGAACCGGAAATGATGCCGGGCTCCAGCAGCAGGGTGCGTAATCGGACATGAGATGGCAGGAAATGGCCGTGGCGGTGGCGCTGTTGCTGGTGCTGGAGGGAATATTACCGTTCCTCAACCCACCGGCCTTACGCCGCGCCTTGCTGGCGTTGAGCAATCTGAGCGATCAGCAGATGCGCTTCGCCGGGCTGACCAGCATGCTCATCGGCCTCATCCTGCTGTATATCGTCAATAGCTGACCTTTCCGGGCGCGCGTTATCATGTCAGAAAAAGATCGTTGGCTCCTGCCTGAGGGGATAGAGGAAATTCTTCCACAGGAGGCACAGCACCTCGAGACCATGCGCCGTCGCCTGTTGGATTTGTTCGATTCCTGGGGTTACGAACTCGTCATGCCACCATTGATCGAGTTTCTCGAATCGCTCCTTACAGGCACTGGCCATGATCTGGATCTGCAGACCTTCAAGTTGACCGATCAGCTGAGCGGACGCTTGATGGGGGTGCGCGCCGACATGACGCCGCAGGCGGCACGCATCGATGCCCACTACCTCAAGCGCAGCGTGCCGGTGCGCTTGTGTTACGTGGGCAGCGTATTGCATACGCGCCCGGACGAATTTGCCGGATCGCGCGAGCTGTTGCAGCTCGGTGCTGAATTGTTCGGCCATCCCGGGCCGGAGAGCGATATCGAGATACTGCGCCTTATGCTCTCGGCGCTGCAGGCGATAGGCATCGTCAGCCCGCATCTGGACTTGGGGCATGTCGGTGTCTTCCGGCAGCTGGCGGCGGACGCAGGGCTCGATGGCCGGATGGAAGCGGATTTGTTCGACGCACTGCAACGCAAGGCGCGCCCGGACGTGGATGCACTTCTGGCGGGTTCCAGTCTCACGGCGGAGCGCAAGGCGATGTTCGCGGCGCTCACGGAGTTAAATGGCGGTCCGGAGGTGTTGGTGCAGGCGCGCTCCCGCCTGGCGACGGCCAACGCGGCGGTGCGGCTGGCTCTGGATAATCTACAGGCGGTGGCCGACGCCATTGTCAGCAGCCATCCCGGCGTGCCGTTGTATTTCGATCTCGCGGAGCTGCGCGGTTATCGCTATTACACCGGCGTGGTGTATTCCGTATATGTCGCCGGTCATGGGCAGGCCGTGGCCCAGGGTGGACGCTATGACGGCATCGGCAAGGCCTTTGGCCGGGAGCGCGCGGCCACCGGCTTTAGTGCCGATTTGCGCCGCCTGCTCAAGATACTGCCGGGCAACGCGCTGGCACGCGCCGGCATTTACGCGCCGTGGAGTCAGGATAGTGTATTGCACAAAGAAGTGGAGCGGTTGCGTGCCGCCGGCGAGCGTGTGGTGATCGGGTTGCCGGGAACGGCGACCAGCGCCCGCGAGCTCGGCTGCGACCGTGAGTTGGCGCAGGAAAAAGGCGTTTGGCTGATCAAGAAAACATAACACTGCTTAAGTTCATGAAGGTAGCCATGGGAAAGAATGTTGTTGTAGTCGGTTCGCAATGGGGTGATGAGGGCAAGGGCAAGATCGTCGATCTGCTCACCGACAAGGCGCATGCGGTCGTGCGTTTTCAAGGCGGCCACAACGCCGGACACACCTTGGTCATCGACGGCAGGAAAACCGTCTTGCACTTGATCCCGTCGGGTATCTTGCGCGACGGCGTGATGTGCCTCATCGGCAACGGTGTGGTGCTCTCGCCCCTGGCGCTGTTCGAGGAGATGGATCAGCTGGAACGCAGCGGGGTGCCGGTGCGCGAACGTCTGCGCATCAGCGAGTCGTGCCCACTTATCCTGCGCTACCACGCCGCCCTGGATGCGGCCCGGGAAAAGGCGCGTGGCAAGGCTGCTATCGGTACGACCGGTCGTGGTATCGGCCCGGCCTACGAAGACAAGGTATCGCGCCGCGGACTGCGGGTGGCGGATCTGCTCGACACCAAGGGCTTTGCCCAAAAACTCGAAGTGGTGATGGAGTATCACAACTTCGCGCTGCAACATTATTTCAAGTGCGACACCGTGGATTACCAGCAGACCCTGGACGAAAATTTAGGCGTAGCCGAACGACTGCGTCCCCTGGTGGCAGACATCCCCGATACCCTGGACCAATATGCCACCCAGGGTAAGAGTGTATTATTCGAAGGCGCCCAGGGCACCCTACTGGACATCGATCACGGTACCTATCCCTATGTGACCTCGTCCAACACCGGCGCCGGCGCCGCCAGTTGCGGTGCGGGCGTAGGTCCCTTGCGCCTGAACTACGTACTGGGCATCACCAAGGCCTATACCACGCGCGTGGGCGCAGGTCCTTTCCCTACCGAGTTGTTCGACAAGGTGGGTGATTTTCTGGGCGAGAAGGGCCACGAGTTCGGTGCCACCACCGGACGCAAGCGACGCTGCGGCTGGTTCGATGCGGTGGCCATGCGGCGTGCGCATCAGATCAATGCATTCAGCGGACTGTGCATCACCAAGCTGGATGTGCTCGACGGCTTGGAGACGATACGCCTGTGCACCGCTTATGAGTACAAAGGCAAAATGCTGCGCACCGCGCCGAGTGGTGCGGATGCGTTGGAGCAATGCAAACCGGTGTATGAAGATATGCCGGGCTGGAAGGAGTCGACCCTGGGTGTGAAAAGCCTGGAGAAGCTTCCCGCCGCCGCCCGCGCCTATCTCAAGCGTATCGAGGAGATTACGGGTACCCGTGTGGACATCATCTCCACCGGCGCGGATCGCGACGAGACCATAGTACTGCGTCACCCCTTCGCATGAGGGCGGACAATATCTGTACGACAAGTATTGAAAATTTGAAGAAAGCCGATGACAGACGTTGTCTGCCATCGGTTGCTGGAAAATTGGTACCGAGGAGAGGACTTGAACCTCCACGGGGTTACCCCCACTAACACCTGAAGCTAGCGCGTCTACCAGTTCCGCCACCCCGGCACATCCCGACCTTGCACATACCAACAAGGTCAGGCGGCGCACTTTACCGAGAGAAGAAATTGATGTCAACGCAAAAACCCGATAACACCACTGATCCCCGCCCGGACACCGACGGCAACACCTCCCCCGACCCGCAGGCCGAGCTCGAGACGCAAAAATACGAATTCCCGGTCCCCGGCCGAGATGTCATCCTGGCGCACCTGACTAGTGTGGGCGAGCCGTTGCCGTTCAAACAGCTGGCGTCCGCGCTGGGGGTGGAGGGTGAACGGGACGAGGAATCCTTTTCGCGCCGCTTGCGCGCCATGGAGCGTGATGGCCAGCTGCTGAAGAATCGCCGGGGTCACTACGGCCTGCTGCAAAAAATGGACATGATACGCGGCCGCGTCCTCGGGCATGCGGACGGCTTTGGCTTTTTGGTTCCGGAAGAGGGCGGTGAAGACCTGTTCCTGTCGCCGCGGGAAATGCGCCAGGTACTGAACGGTGACCGGGTAGTGGCGCGGGTCTCCGGCGTGGATCAACGGGGTCGATTGGAGGGCACGATTATCGAAGTCCTGGAGCGCGCGCATAAAACCCTGGTGGGACGCTACATGGCGGAAAACCGCAGCCATTACTTGATCCCGTCCGACAAGCGCATCAATCAGGAAATCACCATCCCTGAAGGGGACGAAGGTAATGCGCAACATGGCCAGATCGTGGTGGCCGAGCTGGTCGAGCATCCGTCGCGGCGTCATCAGCCGGTGGGCCGGATCGTGGAAGTGCTGGGTGATCACATGGCGCCCGGCATGGAGATCGAGGTCGCGATGCGCATGTACGAACTGCCGCATGCCTGGCCGGATGCGGTACTGAACGAGGTCGCGGACTTGGCCCCTCAGGTGCCGGATTCCGCCCTGGCCGCTAGAGAGGATCTGCGTGCCACAGCTTTGGTTACCATCGACGGCGAGGATGCGCGGGATTTCGATGACGCGGTATTCTGCGAACGTGTCAATGGCGGCTACCGCTTGATCGTCGCCATTGCCGATGTCTCCAGTTACGTTAAAGACGGCACAGCGCTGGACACCGAGGCTGTGGCCCGTGGCAACTCGGTCTACTTCCCGAATTATGTCATCCCCATGCTGCCGGAGATCCTTTCCAACGGGCTATGCTCTCTCAATCCGGAGGTCAATCGTCTGTGCATGGTGTGCGAAATGCACATCAGTTCCGCGGGCAAGATAGAGCGTCACCGGTTCTTCGAGGGCTTTATGCGCTCGCACGCACGCCTAACGTATAACAAGGTCGCCGCGATGCTGGTGGAGAAGGACCCGGCGCTACGCACCGAGTATGCGGCGGTCATGCCGCATCTCGAGGCATTGTACGAACTGTACAAAGTGTTGCACGACGCGCGCATTGCGCGTGGCGCCGTGGACTTCGAGTTGCCGGAGACACGCATCATCTACGACGCTCAACGCAAGATCGAGAATATCGTACCGGTGCAGCGCAACGATGCCCACCGCCTTATCGAGGAGTGCATGCTGGCGGCCAATGTCTCGGCGGCGGAGTATCTCACGGCGCACGAAATCCCGGTGCCCTTCCGCATCCATGCAGGTCCTACCGAACCTAAATTAGCCGTGCTGCGCGAGTTTCTCTCGGAAATCGGATTGGACCTGGGCGGCGGTGATGAACCCAAGGCACAGGATTACGCCAAGTTGCTGGCATCGGTGGCCGACCGCCCGGATACGCGCCTGATCCATACCGTCATGCTGCGCTCGCTGAGTCAGGCGATCTACAGCCCGGACAACATCGGCCATTTCGCCCTGGGCTTCGCCAATTATGCACACTTCACCTCACCCATCCGGCGCTACCCGGATCTGCTGGTGCATCGTGCGCTCAAGGACGTGTTACACCAACGCCCGGCGGCCCACAGCCTGACGGTCATGAAGTCCCTGGGCGAACATTTCTCCATGACCGAGCGGCGCGCCGACGACGCCACGCGCGATGTACTGCGCTGGCTCAAGACTGAATACATGCTCGACAAAGTGGGCGAGGAGTTCGACGGCATCATCAGTGGCGTGACCAACTTCGGTATCTTCGTGGAACTCACGGATATTTTCGTAGACGGGCTGGTGCACATCACCTCCCTCGGCAATGACTATTATCACTTCGACGCCGGCAAACACCGACTGATCGGGGAGCGCACACGCACGGTGTTCCGTCTCGGCGATCACGTCAGGGTGCGCGTGATGAAGGTGGACCTGGACGAGGCCAAGCTCGATTTCGAACTGGTGAAGCTCATGGAGCAGAAGTCTGACGCCGAGGGTGAGAGGAAATCCGAAAGGCGACCTGAAAGACGGCCTGAGAAGACCGGCGCAAGGCGGCCCGGCCAGCGGCCGGAAAGAAACCCTGAGACCCAACCCGAGAGTAGACCCGAGCGCGGCCCCAAGAGCAGGCCGGAGAAACGCGCGGACAAAAGGAGCGACCGGACGGCGACCCACAGCGACCAGGGTATGGAGAAATATCCGCGGCACGAGATCGAGCGTGAAGCCAAACCGACTCCGCGTGTCATGAAGCGTGTCAAGAAGACCAAGTCCGGTGGCACTACCCGATCACGTTCGCGCTCGCGTCTGCGTACCAAGGGCTCGTTCTAACGTGAGGTTGTTCTGACCTGGAGTCACCCTGGCTTGCACGAAGAACTGATTTACGGCTGGCATGCCGTGCTCGCGGTGCTGGAACGGTCACCGGATCGGGTGCTGCAAGTGTGGCTGGACGAGAAACACAGTGGCCCCAAGCCCGATGCGGTGCTGAAGGCGGCCCGCGCTGGGCAGGTCAAACTGCAACGGGCCGGGCGCGTGCTCTTGGAGGAGTTGGTCGGTGCGGCCAATCATCAGGGCGTGGTGGCGCGCTGCCGCGCCGCTACGCCGGTCCACGGCGCTGACCTGAGTGGATTTCTGGCGGGGCTGACGCAGCCGGCCTTCTTGCTGATTCTCGACGGCGTACAAGATCCGCATAACCTCGGGGCTTGTTTGCGTACCGCCGATGCCGCTGGTGTCCATGCTTTGATTTTGCCCCGGGACAATGCCGTATCCGTGACCCCCACTGTGCGCAAAGTGGCGAGTGGCGCTGCGGAAACAGTGCCGGTGTTTCAGGTGACCAATCTCGCCCGCACCCTTGACCAGCTGAAAGCGGACGGTATCTGGCTGGTGGGGGCTTCGGGTGACGCCCAGGACAGTCTGTACGACACCGACCTGCGCGGTCCCCTGGCCCTGATCCTCGGCGCCGAGGGCAAAGGCTTGCGACGGCTGACGCAAGAGCGCTGCGATTTTCTGGTGCAGATCCCCATGGCGGGCACAGTGTCCAGCCTGAACGTGTCGGTGGCGGCGGGTGTTTGCCTGTTTGAAGCGGTGCGCCAGCGCAGGTTGCCACCGGCCGGTAAACGCTGAGCCATGTGTTTAGGTTTAAGCTTGCCCCGTTTGTTTTGTAGGGTGGGCATCGCCCACCAGCAGGGCGTCGTCAGCCGTGCTGCGGTGGGCGATGCCACCCTACGACTGCTTTAGAAGCCCGACGCTTACCACCTTTTTTTGTTCTTTAAGGGGAGAGAATAAGTTGTTCAAATAATGTGAACAACTTGTTCACATTCTGCTAGAATCCCACAGCTTACCACCGTGGCCCCTGGGGTCGCGGTTCTCCTTGCCTCACCGCACCCCGCGGGAGGCTTACTTAGCCATAAGGAGCTAAAATGCGTCATTATGAAGTGGTTTTCATGGTCCATCCGGATCAAAGCGATCAAGTCTCAGCCATGATCGAGCGCTACCGTTCCATGATCGAAGCCGGTGGCGGCCATATCCACCGCCTGGAAGACTGGGGCCGTCGTCAGCTGGCCTATCCCATCAACAAGATTCACAAAGCACATTACGTGCTCATGAATATCGAGTGCTCCGCCGAGATTCTGCAGGAGCTGGAAACCGCGTTCCGTTTCAACGATGCCGTGATTCGTTCCTTGACCCTGGCACGCAAAACGGCTGTCACCGCGCCGTCGCCGTTGATCAAGGAAAACCAGGATGAAGCCCGCCCGGTCGTGCTGGGCAAGCCGGACGACGATGCCGAGACGGATGATGTCGCGGCCCTCAACGAAGCCGCCGACTGACCCTGTCGCGCATTCCTACGCCACCGAACTGAACTCTCCCGGAGCACACCATGTCACGCTTCTTTCGCCGCAAGAAATTCTGCCGTTTCACCGCCGAAAAGGTGGTGGAGATCGACTACAAGGATCTGAACACCCTCAAGGGCTATGTCACCGAGACCGGCAAGATCATTCCCAGCCGCAATACCGGCACGAAGGCGCGCTATCAACGTCAGCTGACCCGCGCAGTCAAGCTGGCGCGTTTCCTGGCATTGCTGCCGTATAGCGACAGCCACCGTTAACGGTTGCGGGTCGCCGACGCGCACCGGGTGCACAACGTCGGTGTCATCACAAGATCAAGAGTGAGAGGTTAGAACAATGGAAATCATATTGCTGGAAAAAGTCCGCAACCTGGGCAACCTGGGCGACCAGGTGAATGTTAAATCCGGCTACGGCCGGAATTTTCTCCTGCCCCATGGCAAGGCGGTCATCGCCAACGCCACCAACAAGGCGGCCTTTGAAACACGCCGCGCCGAGCTGGAAAAGAACCAGATGGTGGCCATGGAGCAGGCCAAGGGACGTGCCGCAAAACTCGACGGCCTGACGGTGCAGATTACGGGCAAGGTGGGCGAGGAAGGCAAGCTGTTCGGTTCCGTCGGCACCGCCGATATCGCCGAGGCCGTTGCCAAGCAGGGCTTCGAACTCGACCGTTCCGAAATCCACCTACCGGCGGGTCCGTTGAAGAACGTGGGGGATTACGAAATCCCTGTCTCGTTGCACGCGGAAGTCAACATCAAAATCATCGTTTCCGTCATCGGCGAAGCTTAAAATCGCCACCATCCACCGGCAACAGTCTATCGACTGTTGCCGGTGTGCCGTAGTATTGTAGTAACCCGCCTGACCGCGTCCGACTGCTGCTAAAAGCCAGGTCGCCGATGGCTAAAATAATCATGCCTTAACCCGACGGAGGATCGATGGAGGACTACGCCTATTCGATCGGAGTCTCCGATAGCCCCACCGAACGCCTCAAGGTTCCCCCGCAATCCGTCGAAGCCGAGCAGTCCGTTCTCGGCG
>JAYUFH010000326.1:0-1544 GCA_043738765.1 Pseudomonadota bacterium
CCTCGGCGATGCGATCAAGTGCCAGCACCTGCATGGCTGCGCCCAGTTTTACCGCCTCGCCCGGCATGCCCCAGACCACGCTGGTCTTCTCATCCTGCGCTATAGTAGGCGAGCCGGCCTCGCGCATCTCCAGGAGACCACGTGCCCCATCGGCGCCCATGCCGGTGAGAATGACGCCCACGGCATTCGGCCCGACGTTTTGCGCCATGGAACGAAACAGCACATCGACACTCGGGCGATGCCGGTTGACCGGTGGACCGTCGCTTAGACGACAGACAAAACGCGCACCGTCGCGTTCCACCATGAGATGCCGGTTGCCCGGCGCGATGTAGCAATATCCCGGAATGATCACCTGACCGTCGCGTGCTTCAGAGACATTCATTGCCGAAAGACTATTCATGCGATTGGCAAACGGCCCGCTGAACGCCTCCGGTATGTGTTGAGTGACAACGATGCCCGGCGCATCCGCAGGCAATCGAATCAGCACCTCCTTGATGGCCTCGGTTCCCCCGGTGGAGGCGCCGATGGCGATGATCGTGTCCGTAGTCTTGAAATGCCCGGGGCCGGAGGACTTCAGCAGCACCGCATCAGCGGAAAGCTTCGGTGTAATCACCCCCGAGGTGGTGTTACGGTCGAGTGCGCGCACCTTGGCGCCGGCTGCCGTCTTGACCTTGGCGATGATTTCCTCAGCATACTCCGCGAGGCCATGCGCCAGGTCGACCTTGGGTTTCGATACGAAGTCGATGGCGCCGAGCTCCAACGCGCGCAGCGTGATATCAGCGCCTTTCTCCGTGAGCGACGACACCATCACCACCGGCATGGGATGCAGCCGCATCAGATTGGCGAGGAACGTGACGCCATCCATTTTCGGCATTTCCACGTCCAGCGTCAGGACGTCCGGTTTCAACTGTTTTATCCGGTCGCGCGCGGCATATGGGTCGGTTGCCGTGCCCACGACTTCAATATCCCGATCTGCCGATAAAATCTCGGTCAGCATCTGCCGCACCAGGGCGGAATCGTCGATAATAAGTACACGTATGCGTTTAGCCATTATTTTTCATCTCAGAAAAGGGTGACTTCGCCAGTAACCGGCTTCTGTTTCAACTGATTGAGGTACTCGGTCTCACGCTCTGCAATGGTGTTGATGTGCAACGCGCGCAGTTTCTTCACAAACACCTTGCCGCTGGATGGTGTGTAATAAACCTTCCGCGGATATATGTCGCCCAAATCCCGCGCTACAGGTCGCAGGCCCTCGGTGTGCAAATAGGCCTCGACGAAGTCAATGTTCTTACGCCCGATGTCGGTCATCTGAGCCAGGATCTTGCCGCCGCCGAACACCTTGACCTCGAGGTTCTTGCGCTGGCCGCCATGCTTGAGAATGTCGTTGATGAGCTGTTCCATGGCGTAGTTACCAAAACGCGTCGAGGCACTCACACCGGCGCTTTCCCAGCTGCCGCTTGATCCTTGACTGACCGGCAGCATGAAGTGATTCATGCCTCCGATGCCGAATATCGGATCACGCACGCAGGCCGACACGCATGATC
>JAYUFH010000327.1:0-1538 GCA_043738765.1 Pseudomonadota bacterium
GTCTCCAGCTCCGCCAGGGTCACCGGATAAGTGTCGAGAAAAACCGATCCGTCCGGCCCGATGGTCACGGCCTTGGTCTGCGGCTTGGCGAGACTCGGCGTGGCACTGGCCTTGGGTAAATTGACTTTGATGCCCTGCACCGTCGCCGTCGTCATGATGATGAAGATGATGAGCAGCACATAGGCGAGATCGAGCATCGGCGTGATGTTGATCTGATCATATAATTCGTTGTCGCCCTGTACCTTCACGTTCAGCCTCCTTGGCCTGCTGAGCCGTGCTGCTCGGCCATTTTGCTCACGAACTCATCGACGAAGACGTGCATGTCGGCAACGATGTCTTTGATGCGTGTCGCGAAATAGTTGTAACCGAAGAGTGCCGGTATGGCGACACCGAGGCCCGCAACGGTCGCCACCAGGGCGGCGGCGATACCCGGTGCGATGGCCGTGACGTTGACGTCACCGCTGGCGGCGATGGCGGCGAAGGTGATCATCACACCGACGACGGTCCCGAGCAGCCCCAGGAAGGGTCCACCGCTGATGGCGATGGTGAGCAGCACCATCTGGTTATTGAGTTTCTGCGTCTCGCGTATCTGCACCGCGTCGAGGGTGGTGCGTATGGCGGTGATCGACTGGGGCTTGAGGCCCACGGCCTGGGCACCGACGGTGTTGCCCATACGCTGGCGTAGCTCCTGCATGCCGACCTGATAGACGTTGTAAAGCGGCGTGGCACCGAGCGCCTCGTCACGCCGCATACTGCGCACAATCTTGTCCGTCAGTTTCGCGATCCAGGAACGTGCGGCGTGTTCCTGCTTGCGTGCCTGTTGCTGCGCGTGGTTCAACGCCTCGGCGTCGTCGAGGCCGAACTTCTTGAAGTGCTCGAGAAATCCGTCGTTCGCCTGGCGGGTCATGCCCAGGGAAACTCCCTTGACCAGCATGATGACCCAACTCAGCAGGGCCATGGCCGTCAACAGCAGGATGATCACCCAACCGTCCAGGGTGACGTTGTGCAGGATGGTGATGAAATAGGATGTGCTGGCCCCGCCACTGTCGGTGCGACGCGCGTCCTCGCCATACGCCAACACCGTCGACGCCGTGCCCTGAACGCGCGCGCTGGCCTTGATCCACTCGGGGCTGCGCGCCACCTTGGCGATTTCGACCTCATCCACGTCCGCCACCAGGCGGTTGGTCCCCGTGGGCGTGCCGCCCAGGGTGATGACGCCGCCGATTTCGCCGATGACACCGGCGGCCGAGGCGGCTTCATTGCCGTCCAGGTACAACGCCAGGCGACCCGCCGCCACGCTTACCGTCAATTGATGCCAGGCGCCAAGGCTGAGTTCCGCCTTGCGCGGGGTTTCGATCACCGTGCCCGCGTCGCGCACGCGGGCGTAGGCGGCGCTGCCGTCGATGCCGACAATCAGACTACGGGCGCCATCCTCCACGTGCAGCAGGTAGGCGTCCTTCTGTGCCGCGTCAATCTTGACCCAGGTGGAAAACGTCCAGCCGTGATCGGGCACGATGCGCAGGCTGGGTGACGCCGCC
>JAYUFH010000328.1:0-1537 GCA_043738765.1 Pseudomonadota bacterium
CGGCACGGATATCCATATCGATACATCTCCGGGGGTAATTGCCAAGGTTCTTCACCTGTTCGGGCTGGCAGCCCCACATCAGGTGAAGATGCCACGTCACAACCACTGTATATCGACCGGTGAACCGCCCCGGGATTTGTGGAGGCTCCAATCTTTGAGAGGATGGAGCCATGAAGAAGTCAAACAAGTTCTCACCCGAGGTCCGTGAGCGGGCCGTACGGCTGGTGCAGGAGCACCGCGGGGAATACCCCTCGCTGTGGGCGGCCGTGGAATCGATTGCACCGAAGATCGGCTGCGTGCCGCAGACGCTGCTGGAATGGGTCAAGCGTGTTGAGGTCGATACCGGTGTGCGCGATGGCGTCACCACAGCCGAGGCGCAGCGAGTCAAGGAACTCGAGCGTGAGGTCAAGGAATTGCGCCGGGCCAACGAGATACTGAAGCTGGCCAGCGCGTTTTTTGCCCAGGCGGAGCTCGACCGCCGGCTCAAGTGATGAGGGAGTTCATCGACGAGCACCGAGACGTCCACGGGGTCGAGCCGATCTGCAAGGTGCTGCAGATCGCCCCGTCCGGGTATCGAAGGCACGCAGCGCTTCGTCGCAACCCTGAACAGCGCTGCGCTCGCGTTCAATGCGACGAGGCGTTGGTGCCAGAGATCGAGCGCATCTGGAACGCCAATCTACAGGTCTACGGCGCCGACAAGGTGTGGCGGCAACTCGCGCGTGAAGGCCATCCGGTGGCACGTTGCACCGTCGAACGACTGATGCGCCGCCACGGCTTGCGAGGCGTGATGCGTGGCAAGGTTGTGCGCACCACGCTCAGCGACAGCAAGGCAGCTTGCCCGCTGGACCGGGTCAACCGGCAGTTCCGTGCGGAGCGACCGAACCAGCTGTGGGTCTCGGACTTCACCTATGTCTCGACCTGGCAGGGCTGGCTGTACGTGGCCTTCATAGTTGACGTGTTCGCCCGGCGCATCGTGGGCTGGCGAGTGAGCACCTCGATGCGAACGGACTTCGTGCTCGATGCGCTGGAGCAGGCACTGTACGCAAGGCAGCCCGAGCGCGACAGCAGCTTGATTCATCACTCGGACCGCGGATCGCAATACGTGTCCATTCGCTACAGCGAGCGCTTGGCCGAGGCCGGCATCGAGCCGTCGGTGGGCAGCAAAGGGGACAGCTATGACAACGCCCTGGCCGAGACGATCAACGGGCTGTACAAGGCCGAGGTGATTCATCGTCGGGCACCGTGGAAGACCAAGGAGTCGGTGGAACTGGCCACGCTGGAATGGGTGGCTTGGTTCAACAACCAAAGATTGCTCGCACCCATCGGCTACATCCCGCCTGCCGAGGCCGAGGCAAACTACTACCGGCAACTCGCCACTCAGGCCACCGCAGTGGAGGCCTGACTTAAACCAAACAGCCTCCACGGAAGCCGGGGCGGTTCAGTTGGTTTTTCGACATGCTGGATCAGCAACGGCAGTCAAGTAATCTGGCTGATGAGCACTCGCTTGATGCACAGCGCGTCTACAACGTTGCCTGCT